>NZ_JASDDD010000006.1:0-130137 GCF_030407555.1 Curtobacterium sp. APC 4022 | reverse complement strand
GCGCCCAGCGACAGAACGCGCCCCCGCTGGCCCGAGCCGTGTCGCTGAGCGCGAACCACGCCGCGGCCGGCGGCGAGGACGACCTGTCGGATGATGGACCGGTGAACCGGACCGACCGCCTGTACGGCCTCGTCGAGGAGTTGCGTGCGGTCTCGCCGCGTCCGCGGAGCGCTCGACGTCTCGCGGAACGGTTCGAGGTGTCGGTCCGGACCATCGAGCGGGACCTCGCCGCGTTGCAGCACTCGGGCCTGCCGATCTGGGCGGAACCCGGCCGCACCGGCGGGTACGTCATCGACGGGTCGGCGACGCTCGGCCCAGCGGGGTTCACGCTGGACGAGGCGCTCGCGGTGCTGATCGGACTGGGCGGGCTCCAGCACAGCCCGTTCCGGCAGTCGGCCCGCACCGCTGCCCGGAAGGTGCTCGCGGTCATGCCCGACGGCGATGCTGCGCGGGCCAGTGCGCTCGCGTCCCGCGTGCACTTCCTCGAGAGCGACGACGCCGCCGTCGTCCCGACCGCGTTCGCGGCGGCCCTCCGGTCGGACCGGGTCGTGCGGTTGCGGTACCAGGACGCCAGCGGAGCGGAGTCCGTCCGGGACGTCGAGCCGCTGGGGTCCATCGAGAAGGAAGGACAGTGGTACCTGGTCGCCTGGTGTCGGCTGCGTGACGGAGTTCGGGCGTTCCGGGGAGACAGGATGCGCTCCGTCGAGGTCACCGACGAACGGCCCCCGAAGCGCTCCCTCCGCCCAGAGGAGCTCGCGATCCCGTACGGACGGCTCCGGTCCGTCATGGACGACTGATCCGTGATGGACGACTGACCCGTCACCGGGGACGTTCCGGAAAACACCGACAGGACGCTGTCGCGACTCCCCGTGAAGCTGATGCTCCCACTGCACCAGCCCCACCGGAGGAACCACATGTCGTTCGCATCCATCCGCATCGTCACCGACGACCTCGACGGCCTCGTCGCCTTCTACGAGCGGGTCACCGGACAGCAGGCCGAGCGCCCCGCGCCGGTCTTCGCCCAGTTCAGCGGGCCGGGGGCGAACCTCGCCATCGCCAGCACCGCGACCGTCGCGATGCTGGGCGGCGCCCTGGTGCCGGCGACCAACCGATCGGTGTTCATCGAGTTCGAAGTCACCGACGTCGACCGCTACTTCGCCGACCTGCAGCTCGAGAGCCAGGACGTCGTCCTCGAGCCGACCACGATGCCGTGGGGCAACCGCTCCGCACTGGTGCGCGACCCCGACGGCAACGTCGTGAACCTGTTCAGCAGGCCCGCCGCCGATCGGGCCCAGGACGACCGGACGAGCGGGCCGTCCCAGCGCGCTCACTGACCCGGGGCCTCCCGACCGGACCGAGGATCCGTTCAACCGCCGGCTCCGTTCCGTCGTCGGCGCCGTTCCTGACGGCACCGTTCCGTCGCCGGTGCCGTTCCCGGAGTGGGAACACAGACGTAACGCGGGCGAAACGGGCCCACGCTGGGGTGGAGGCATGGACCTCACCACACCGGAACGTGCCCCCGCTCGCTGGTACCGCTCGCTCTTCGTGCAGATCGCGATCGGGGTGGTCCTCGGCGTCGTCGTCGGGGTGACCGTGCCGTCTGCGGCTCCGGTGTTGAACGTCGTCGGTCAGGGTTTCATCCGGCTGATCGAGATGGTGATCGCACCGCTGGTCTTCATCGTCGTGGTCACCGGCATCGTCCACGTCGGTGACCTGCGGTCCGTGGGACGCATCGCGGGCAAGGCGATGACGTACTTCGTCGTCGCCTCGACGTGCGCGCTCGTGTTCGGGCTGCTGGTCGGGAACCTGGTCCGGCCGGGCGCGGGCCTCCGGATCGACCCGTCGTCGTTGGACGCCTCCGCGGTCACGGCGAAGACCGCCGGTGGGGAGATCCCGGACGCCGGCACGTTCATCCTCGACCTCATCCCGTCCAGCGTCGTCAACGCGTTCGCGACGAACGACATCCTGCAGGTGCTCGTCTTCGCGGTGTTCGTCGGCGCCGCGATCGCGGCGATCGGACCCGAGCGGACCCGCCCGTTGGTGCGCGGACTCGACCTGTGCCTCGAGGTCGTCTACCGGATCCTGGGCTGGGTGATGCGGCTGTCCCCGCTGGGCGCCTTCGGTGCGATGGCGTTCGTGGTCGGGCAGTACGGCGTCGCGACGCTCGGCTCGTACGGGCTGCTGATCGCCGCGTGCTATGCCGCTGCGGCGGTGTTCATCGTGCTGCTCCTCGTCGTCGGGCAGCTCCTGTCCGGCGTCCCCGTGTGGCGGTTCGTCTGGCACACGCGTGCCGAGTTCGGGCTCGCGCTCGGGACCGCGTCGACCGAGGCCGTGCTGCCGCGGATGATCACGCGCCTCACCGACGTCGGTGTCTCCCGCAGCGTCGCCGGGCTCGTGGTCCCGACCGGCTACTCGTTCAACCTCGACGGGGCGGCGATCTACCTGTCGATCGCGCTGCTCTTCCTGACCCAGGCGTTCGGGGTGCCGCTCACCCTCGAGCAGCAGGTCGCGGCCCTCGGGGTGCTCCTGCTGACCTCGAAGGGCATGGCGGGCGTGCCGGGGTCGTCCTTCCTGGCCCTGTCGGCCACCGCGACGAGCCTCGGGCTCTTCCCGGTCGCCGGCGTCGCGTTGCTGCTCGGCGCGGACCGGATCATGGACTCGATGCGCGTGAGTGTGAACCTGCTCGGCAACTGCGTCGCCGCACTCGTCGTGGCCCGCTGGCAGGGTGCCCTCGATCGTGAGCAGGTCGACGCCGTGCTCCGCCCGCAGCACGGAGCGCCGGCGAGGACGCTCCTGCCGGAGACGACGTCGCTCTCCTGACCCGCGCGCCGCGGTCGAGCACGAGCGCGACGGATTTCGCGCGCAGCGACAGGACGCGCCCCTGCAGGGCCGAGCCGTGTCGCTGGACGCGAGCCTCGCGGAGCCGCCACCGCGCGCCGACTACCCGAGCGGGACCGCCGCCGGCCGGGAGGCCCGACTCGCCACCTCGACGACGGTTCGCTCCCGCCCCGCGGTCGCGATCGACTCCATGACGTCGAGCACGTGGAACGCCAGCTCGCCCGAGGCCCGGTGCGGCTCCCCCGAGGCGATCGCCCGCGCCATGTCAGCCAGGCCCACCCCGCGCCCGGCGTCGCGGTGACCGGCGAGGACGGGGAGCTCCTGGAAGGTCCGGTCCTCGGCGGTGGCGATGCGGGTCGGGTCCGAGAACCGGTTCGGATCGGCGACCGACAGCGATCCGGCGGTGCCGTGCACCTCGAACAGCGGGGACTCGGTCGCCCAGACCTCGAAGGACAGCGTGACCGTGGAGACGACGCCGTCCTCGTGTTCCAGGACCGCGACGACGTGCGTGTCCACGTCGACCGGCAGGACCTGCCCGGCGTTCGGCCCGGTGGCGACGGTCCGCTGCCGCGTCGACCGGGTCGTGCTGCCGCTGACCCGCACCACGGAGCCGAAGAACGTGACGAGGCTCGTCAGGTAGTACGGGCCCATGTCGAGCAGCGGGCCACCGCCCGGCTGGTAGTAGAAGCCGGGTGCGGGGTGCCAGAGTTCGTGGCCCGGAGCACTCCAGGACACCGCGGCGGCGACCGGGGTGCCGATGCGGCCGGCGTCGATCGCGGCGCGGGCGGTCTGGATGCCGGTGCCGAGCACGGTGTCGGGGGCGCTGCCGACCCGCAGGCCCGCCGCGTGGGCGGCGGCGAGGACCGGCTCGGCCTCGGCGGTGGTCAGGGCCAGCGGCTTCTCGCCGTAGACGTGCTTGCCCGCGGCGAGCGCCCGGGTGGCGACGTCGGCGTGGGCGGCGGGGATCGTCAGGTTGAGGACGACGTCGACGTCCGGGGACGCCAGCAGCTCATCGACGCCGAGCGCCTGGACACCCTGCTCGTCGGCGACGACTGCTGCCCGGGCGGTGTCGAGGTCGGCCACCGCGGTGAGCCGCAGGTCCGGCAGCGACGGGAACTGCTCGAGGTACTGCTTGCTGATGTTGCCGACCCCGACCATCCCGACCCGCAGCGGTGCGGTGGCACGAGGTCCGGCACCACCTTCGCCCCCGGCGCTCATCGGGCTGCCCACAGCAGGCCGCGCTCGATGATGGTGCGGACCGGCTGCGACTCGACGATCTCGATCCGGTGCCCGGGCGCCGAGACGAAGATGCGCCCCTGGCCCCACTGCCGGGTCCAGATCGCGGGCGAGGTCACGGGACGGTTCCACGCGTCCCAGGCACGGGCCTCCTGGGTGGTGGTGGCGAGGACGTCGTCGTACTCGTCGCTGAGCACCCAGTACTGCTCGCTGACCAGGTCGAAGTCGTCGATGCCCTGCATGATCGGGTGCTCGCGGCCGAGGTCGGTGACGTGCACCGTGTAGGGGATGTAGTTGTCCGACTGCTCGCCCACCCGCTCGGAGGGGTGTTTGCCCGCGTGGTGGGCGAACTGGCCGCCGATCATGTGGAGGTAGTCGGCGTTGTCCCGGTACGAGTCCGCGATGCCGCCGTGCCAGCCGGCCATCCCCGTGCCGGCGAGGACGGCGCGCTGCAGGCCGTCGAACTCCTCCTTCGCGATGGTCGACATGGTGTTCACCTGCACGACGAGGTCGATCGTGTCCATCACGGACTGGTCGGCGTAGACGGCGGTGCCCTCCTCGACGCGGACGTCGAACCCGTGCTCGCGGAGGAAGGGGATGAACAGCTCGGTGGTCTCGACGGGCATGTGCCCGTCCCAACCGCCGCGGACGACGAGTGCCTGGCGTTGCACGGGAGGTGCTCCTTGCGGATCGGGGGAAGGGAAGGTCATCGGGTGGGGATCGGGGTCCAGGCGCTGCCGTCGGCCGCGCTCCGCTGCACGGCGTCCAGGACGTCCTGCACGTGCAACCCCACGGCGAAGGACGGCTCGGGCTGTTGCCCGCCGGTGATCGCGGTGACGAAGTCGACGACCTCGTGGACGAAGGTGTGCTCGTAGCCGATCGGGTGTCCGGTCGGCCACCAGTTCGCCATGTACGGGTGCTCCGGTTCGGTGACGAGGACCCGGCGGAACCCCTGCTCCCCCGCCGGCGCGGTCGCGTCGTACACACGGAGTTCGTTCATCGCCTCGAGGTCGAAGGCGATCGCCCCGGTCGACCCGCTGATCTCGATGGTCAGACCGTTCTTCCGCCCGGTCGCGTACCGGGTGGCCTCGAACGTGGCGACGGTCCCGCCCGGCCGAGCCGCGCCTCCCGTCAGTCGACCCGTGAACCAGGCGGCGTCGTCGACGGTGACCTGTCCGCGCTGGTCCGAGGCGGTGCCGGACAGGCCGACACCGTCGGCGAGCAGCGGGCGCTCGTGCACGAACGTCTCGAGCGTGCCGCTGACGGAGGCGAGCGTGGCGCCGGTGATGTGTTCGACCAGGTCCACGGCGTGCGCGCCGATGTCGCCGAGCGAGCCGGACCCGGCGAGCGAGGCGTCCAGCCGCCACGTCATCGGACCGTCGGCGTCGGTGAGCCAGTCCTGCAGGTACAGCGCGCGGGCGTGGCGGACCTCGCCGATCCGGCCGGCCTGCACGAGCTGGCGGGCGAACGCCAGGGCCGGGACACGCCGGTAGCTGAAGCCGACCATCGAGCGGATCCCGCGCGCGGCGGCCGACTCGGCGGCGGTGACCATGGCCTCCGCCTCGGCGACGGTGTTGGCGAGCGGCTTCTCGCAGAGGACGTGCTTGCCGGCCTCCAGGGCCGCGATGGCGACCTCGACGTGCGAGGAGCCGGGCGAGCAGACGTCGACGACGTCGATGTCCGGGTCCTCGACGACGCGGCGCCAGTCGGTCTCGGCACGCTGCCACCCGAAGCGGGCGCGGGCGGCCTCGGTGCGCTCGGGGTCGCGTCCGACGACGACGGTCATCTCGGGTTCGCGGTCGAGCGGGAAGAACCGCGGCGCGACCCGCCAGGCCTGTGAGTGGGCGGCTCCCATGAAGCCGTGGCCCACCATCGCGACCCGCAACCGGTCATCCGTCATCGCATGCTCCCTCGCATCGTGCGTCCGCCGTCGACGCTACGGACGGGCGGGTGGCCGGGACAAGCCGGACGGGAGGATCGGAAAACTTTCGTGGGACGGGTCGCGCCCGCGGGTGGCCTGCTGAGGGCGGTCCTGCCGGCAGCTCAGTCGCGGGTGGCGACGATGGTGAAGGTGGTCGGGATGCGGTCACGGTCCGCGGCGGGCCAGACCCAGTCGCCGTCCGCCGCCTGCTCCATCCGCGGGCTGAACCGCCACGGCAGCGTGCGACCCTCGTCCAGTCGGCGGAGGCGCAGGCCGGCGCCGAGCAGGGCGTTCACGATCTCGGACAGCGGGTGCGGCCACTCGTAGGTCCGGGTCCGCGCGACCGTGCCGTCGCCCGCGTAGGTGCTGCCGTCGTCCCACTGCTGGGCGGTGCCGTCCGGGAAGTACCGGTGCCGGGTGACCAGCTCGTCGGCGTCCTCGTCGAGGGCGAACAGGGCCGGGTGGCCGTCGCGGATGAAGAAGACGCCACCGGGTCGGAGCAGTCCGGCGACCTGCGCAGCCCACCGGTCGAGGTCCGCCAGCCAGCAGATCGTGCCGATGCTCGTGTAGACGACGTCGAAGTCCCCGGCGACCGCGGCCCGGGCGTCGAGCACGTCCGTCTCGACCCAGGTCACGTCGACGCCGGCACGCTCGGCCAGGGCAGCGGCGGACACCAGCGCCGGGTGGGAGAAGTCGACGCCGGTGACGCGGGCGCCCTCCCGGGCGAGCGAGACGGTGTCGGTGCCGATGTGGCACTGCAGGTGGCAGAGGTCGAGTCCGGCGAGCGACCCGCCCGCCAGCCACGGGGTGAGCACGGGGAGGTCCTGGCGGACGACGTCCGAGCGGTGTGCCGGGTCGGCGAAGGCGTCGAGCCCGTAGGCGCCCTCGTGGATCGGCACGCGGTCGTCCCAGTTGTCGCGGTTCGTGTCGCGGGCGTGCTCCCAGTCGACGTCGACGTGGTCGGTGCTCATGCGCCCGACCCTAGCGAGCCGTGCGTCCCGGCCGCGACCGTGCCCTCGGTGGGTCCGACGTCAGACCAGGTCGGCCGCGACGTCGTCCGCCGTGATCCCGACGGTGTCCTCGACGAGCCGGACCACGACCGTGATGGTGTCCGGCCGGGGGCCGGGCTCGGCGTCCACGAGGGAACGGATGCGTTCGCCGACCTCGCGCACGGTCTCCGTCGCCGGGCGGGCGCCGTCGACCGCGACCTCGGCGGTGATCCGCACCGCACCGCCGCCGCGGTGCACGTCCACCATCGTGACCGGGTCGCGGATCTCCAGCTGGGCGGCGACGGCGTCGGCCGCGACCTGCACGAGCGACTGCGCCGGGAACACGTGGCTGACGCCGTCGGTCGCACGGGCGAGGTCGGTCAGGCGGCGGGACAGCTCGCGGTCGTCGGACACGGGTGCTCCTAGGGGACGTAGACGTCGTCGAAGGTGACGTCGATCTGCTCGATGACGAGTTCGGTGTGTCGGGCGAGCACGTCCGCGACCCGTCGGCGGAGCCGCTCGGCCGTCTCGTCGGCGACCTGCCCGTACGCGATCGCCGCGGTCAGGTCGACCGTGATCGGCGAACCCGGGGTCGAGACGTCGCCGGTCAGGGTGCAGCGTCCCATCACGATCCCGCCGGTGGTGTCGCCGGCACGACGGACGAGGTTGCGGACGGCTGCCTCGGTGAGGGTGAGCCGCAGCCGGGGGTCCGGGTGGCTGACGGGGACGTCGCGGCCGGAGGTGATCTCGGCCCGGATGGTGGCGAGCAGGCCGTCGATCCAGCCGTTCTCACGGTCGGGGTCCGGGTCCGTGTCGGCCCGACGCTGCATGGCGCCGATCGACAGCTCGCGGAGGCGCTGCATGTTCGACAGCGCCAGACGGCAGGCGGCCGAGGACTCGATGTCGGGGTCACGCGGGGTCCGGCCGCGGTCCAGGTAGTCGGCGAGCTCGTCGAAGGTGTGGCCGTCGAGGTCGGCGTCGGGCAGGACGTCGGCGGGCAGGGTCTGGTCGTCGTCGCTCATCGCCACGCCTCCATCTCCCGGAGCAGGAACCGCCGCGCCCGAGCGAGGAGCCCTCGGACCGTCGAGACCGGCAGCTCGAGCGCCTCGCTGATCTCCTGGTAGCTGTACCCGGCTGTCTCCCGCAACAGCCAGCAGCGACGCTGGTCGGCAGGGAGCCGGTCCAGCGCAGCCCACATCGCGTCGAGCTGCAGCCGCGCCTCGACGATACGCTCCGGGCTCTGTGCTGGGTCGGCGGACTGCTGCAGGTCGTCGACGTCGTCGTGGTGCCGACGTCGGCGGAGGCGGTCGATGGCCTTGCGGGTGACGATCTGCATCATCCACGGCCGGAAGTGGGCGGGGGTGTCGAGGTCGGACAGCCGACGCCACCCGGTGAGGAACGACTCCTGCACGACGTCGTCGGACTCGACGTTCGACCCGAGCATCTGCTCGGCGTAGACGCGCATCAGCGGCCCGTGTCGGCGGGCGAGGACCGCGAACGCGGGCACGTCGCCGTCGGCGGCACGGACGACGAGCGTCGAGTCGTCGGCGCGGCCGAGCGGGTCGTCGTCGGTCATCCTCACCTTCCGGTCTCCGGGACCATCCGAGGTCCTCAAGGCCGCGTCCGTTGCGGGTCGACGGCCGCATCCGAGCATGCACCGTCATCCCCCGACGCGCCTGCGTGCACCGGGTTCGTGACGGAACGGCCGCTCGACTCGTCCTACTGGAGGACCGCACGACAGGAAGCAGACGATGCACGACCGTTCGACCGCCGATCCCCGGCTCGAGACACCCCGCGACGCGCCCGACGAAGCACCCGACGCCACGCCCCACGAACCACCCCATGGAGGCCCGGCACCGCACGACGACGAGCGCTGCCCGAGCCGATTCGACCGCTGGCACTGCGCGCTGCAGCAGGGGCACGGCGGGCTCCACGTCGCCACGGAGCAGCAAGGGCGGACCACCTGGAACGACGCCCTGGACGGCCACGACCTCAGCGCGCTCTGACCCCACTCGGTCGCGTCGGTCGGCGAAGAGCGGGAGCCGCTTCCCGAAGGTCCGGACGGCTCGATCCGGGCACCGGGGGACAAGGAGCCAGCCGGTTGACGCACTTCCTGGAACGCTGCTGGAAGTCGTGACACGGCCGTGACGATCGTCCTCTCCAGCCCGTCTCATCCGTGAACAGCACCCGCTGGGAACGCCCGGCGGGCCACTCGGAAGGAGACAGCAATGGCCGACACCACGACCACCCCCAACACCCTCGCCACCAGCAAGTCCGGGGCGAACACCGGCAGCCACGCCGCGACGGGCAAGACCGTCATCGACGACACCGTCGTCTCGAAGGTCGCCGGCATCGCCGCCCGCGAGGTCAACGGCGTGCACTCGCTCGGTGGCGGCGCAGCCCGTGCCATCGGCGCGATCCGCGACGCCATCGGCCAGCGCGACCTGGGTCAGGGCGTCAAGGTCGAGGTCGGCGAGAAGCAGGTCGCCGCCGACATCACCATCGTCGCCGAGTACCCGGTCAAGCTGCAGCAGGTCGCCGAGGGTGTCCGCTCGTCGGTCTCCCGTGCACTGGAGCAGATCGTCGGCATGGAGGTCGCCGAGGTCAACGTCACGATCCAGGACGTCCACATCCCGGGTGACGACGACAACGACGACGACAAGAAGGAATCGCGGGTCGAGTAGCCGCGCACGCGGGGCGGCACCACGACGGTGCCGCCCCGACCCCCACCGCGGTCGAGCGACCGGGTGACGCGGGACCGGCCGACCGGCCGTGCTCGGAGCACCACCGACAAGGAGTACCCCCATGCGCAACCGCCTCATCGTCACCGGTGTGATCACCCTCATCGGCTTCTTCCTGGGCTCCCGGTCCAACCGACCGGTCGTCAAGAACGGCGGGTCGTCGAAGCGCGAGACCGCCCGCCGGATCTGGAACGACCCCCGCGCCCGCAAGGGACGCAAGAAGCTCGGCAAGAAGCTCGTCAAGGCCGCCCGCAACCGCCGCTGACCGCCCCCCCAGAAGAACACCACTCCGCACAGAGACCAGCGAGAGGAACACCAGTGGCCCGCGATCGTGAACCCGTCAGCACGTCGACCTCCGAGCAGCGCCGAGAAGACGCTGCCGCCTGGTCCCCCGGTGCCCGGTACCTGGCCGAGTTCTTCGGCACCTTCCTGCTCGTCCTGGGCGGTGTCGGTACGGCGCTGTTCACCGCGGGGTTCCCGAGCACGACGGACAACCAGACCGGTGTCGGCTTCCTCGGTGTCGCGCTGGCGTTCGGCCTCGCCGTGATGGCCGGCATCGCCGCCGTCGGGCACATCTCGGGTGGCCACTTCAACCCCGCGGTGACCCTCGGTCTGCTCGCGGCCGGACGCACCGGCGGCCGCCACGTCCCCGGGTACCTGGTGTCCCAGGTCCTGGGCGGGCTCGCAGCCACGAGCGTCATCGCCGCCGTCCTGTCCGGCAAGCAGGGCGCGTTCAGCGCGGCGGTCGACTCCGGCTTCGCGTCGAACGGCTTCGGCGCCTCGAGCCCCGGCGGTTTCGGGCTCGGGTCCGTGCTGCTCGCCGAGGCCGTGCTCACCGGTGTCTTCGTCGCCGTCATCCTGTCCGTCACGGCGAAGCAGGAGTACCAGGCGCTCGCCCCGATCGGCATCGGGCTGACGCTCACCCTGATCCACCTGGTCAGCATCCCGATCAGCAACACCTCGGTGAACCCGGCACGTTCGATCGCGACCGCGGTCTACGGCGGTGCGGTGCCGCTCGGGCAGCTGTGGGCGTTCATCGTGGCGCCGATCGTCGGCGGCGTCGTCGCGGGCATCGTCGTCCGCCTCGTGCGGCGGCGCGACCGGCACTGACGGCTCGGTCCGCATGCGGATGACGGGAGGCGGTCACCGGTCCGGTGGGCCGCCTCCCGTCGTCAGCGACCTGCGTCGGGACACCCGCACGAGCGTCGGAGGACGAGCTCGCCGGGGAACAGTTCGTGCGCGTGGTCACGGTCGCGCGCCAGCAGCCGCGTGACCGCACTCCGCGCCATCTCGTCGACTGGCTGCCGGAAGGTGGTCAGGCCCGGCCAGGCGTACTCCGCTTCCGAGGAGCCGTCGAAGGACGCGATCGCGATGTCCTCCGGCACCCGGACGCCACGCTCGTGGAAGGCCCGCAGCACACCCACCGCGGTCCGGTCGGACGCGACGAAGAACGCCCGCGGCGCCCGACCCGGGTCCGCTGACCGGTCGTCGACGATCCGGTGCCCGGCGTCCCGACCGCCCGGGCGGGTGACCTCGGCCGCGACGAACGGCCCGGCCGGCACCCCGGCAGCGGCGCAGGCCTGCAGCCACCCGATGTACCGCGGCTCGCTCGGGTCGTCCTGACCGACGAACCCGACGGATCCGTGGCCGTGCTCGAGCAGGTGCGTCGTCGTCGCGACCGCCCCCGCGCGGAGGTCGGTGCCGAGGCTGGCGACCCCGCGTTCCCGGGTGGCGACGTTGAGGGCGATCCACGGCAGGCCGACACGGTCGAGGGCCGTGCTGTCGAGCGGGGTGTCCCCTGCCAGCACGAGCACGCCGTCGATCTGACGCGCGGCGAACTCGCGGAACCGGGCGAGCACCTCGTCGGGGCGGAAGGACGTGGCCGTCGTGTACAGGGCGTACCCGCGGTCGCGAGCAGCAGCCTCCAGGGTGCTGGCGTACTCACCGAAGAACGGGTTGGTGAAGACGGGGTCGCTGCTGCTCGGCACCAGGAAGGCGAGCGTGTCGGCGGAGCCGGAGCGCAGGGCGCGTGCGGCCTGGTTCGGCCGGTAGCCGAGCTGTTCGACGGCGGCCAGGACCCGTTCCGCCGTCGCGGCGGCGACCGGCGCCGTGCCGTTCAGGGTGTAGCTGACGACCGCGTCGCTCACTCCGGCGAGCCGGGCGACGTCCCGTCGGGTCGCCTTCCGTGGCGCCGGCGTCCGGTCGGTCATGCCCTGCTGCTCCGCACGGAGGCCAGCCTAGGGCGGCGCGCACGCGGTCGCGCCGCCCGGCCGGTCACGCTCCGGACGATGCGCTCCGGACCGGCAGCGGCGACCCGACGGGCACCGGGGCGTCCCCGAAGTCGGGGATCGGCAGCCGTGCGCCGTCCTGCAGGGCGGACTGGAACGCGATCAGGCCGGGGAGCGTGTACCGCGCTGCGACCCAGGCGTTGACGGTGGGCAGCGTGCCGCCGGCGACCGCGCGGACGAAGTCGTCGACCAGGAACCGGTGGCTGCCCTCGTGTCCGTCCGGGGCGACGTCGAACTCGGACGGCAGGCGCTCGGCCTCCGCCTGGTGGACCTTCGCGTGCCCGGAGCTGAAGGCTTCGCGCAGGGACGGCGCGATGTCCGCCAGCAGCGGGTCGTCCAGACCGATCGCGGGTTCCGAGGCGAGCAGGTCGGAGACGTCCTGCACGCCGTCCTTGTCCTGCCAGACCGAGGTCTCCGCGAGCTGTTCGAAGCTGCCCTCGGTGCCGAACCAGCGGAAGCGGCTCTCACGGATCGGGGACGGGTAGCCGACGCGGCGGAACTCGTTGATGCGCATGGACCCGCCGCCGTCGAGCTCGAACAGCGCGGTCATGTTCGAGAAGTCGTTGTCGAACATGCTGACCTGCTTCTCGAACACCCCGTCGTCGCGGTCGTCGCGCACACCGATGCAGCTGACGCTCGTCGCGTGACGGGGCATGGCACCCAGGACGCCACCGATCGCGTGCGTCGGGTACCACATCGGCGGGTAGCTGGCGGTGGCCTTCCAGTCGTCGCCACCGCTGTACTTGTACGCGTCGTAGAAGCCGAGGTCCATGTCGTGCAGGTAGTCGCCCTCGGCGTAGAACACCCGGCCGAACGCACCCTGCTCGGCCTTCTGGCGTGCGAAGACCGTCGCCGGGTTGTACTGGCTGGTCTCACCCATCATGTAGGTCAGCCCGGTGGCGGACACCAGGTCGATGACCTCGGCGATCTCCTGCTGCGTCACGGCCATCGGCACCGCGGAGTACACGTGCTTGCCGGCCTGCAGCGCCCGGGCGACGATCGGCCCGTGCGTCCACCGCTGGGTGAAGACGGCGACGGCGTCGATCGCGGGGTCGGCGAGCATCGCGTCCAGGTCGGCGTACGTGCCGGCGAGGCCGAGGTCGTCGACCAGGCGCTGCGCACGCCCCTCGATCACGTCGGTGGCGTAGACCGCCGAGATGCCCGGGTGCAGCTGGAACAGTGCGGCGAAGTGGGACGAGAACTGGCCGGCTCCGACCATGCCGAGGGTGAACGTCATGTGCTGTCCTCCTGTGCGTCGTTGCACACCGCCGGGTCCGACGGAGCGTGCAGCCAGTGTGACGGCGTGGGTTTACTCGTGTCAACCCGTAGCACGCTCGCGCTGCGGCATCGGCGGGAACCTGGCGTTACCCGGGTAACGCAGCCGCTGCCCGCGCACGACCCATCACGGCGCGGATCACGTCGGTCTTCGCGTCCGCGTAGTCGTTCATGTCGTCCCACGTCCCGCTGAGCAGCTGCCGCTTCGTCTGCTCGTACAGCGCCCGGTCGTCCGGGTCGCTCCGCAACCGGTCGCGCAGCAGCAGGTAGTCGGTCACCGCTGTGGCGCCACGTTCGTAGACGTGCACGTGGACGTCCCTCGCCGGCGTCCGCACCAGCCGGTGGCCGGGCTCCCGGACCCGCAGCTCGTACCCGGCGCCCAGCAGCGGCTCGAGGTACGCGGACTCGTCGGTGACGTCCGGCACGACGACGACCAGGTCGACGATCGGCTTGGCGGCGAGCCCCGGCACCGATGTCGACCCGATGTGCTCGACCCGCACGTCGAGCGGGCCGACCGCGCGGAGGATCCGCTCCCGGTGCGCCGCGAACGTCACCGCCCAGGCCGGGTCGTACTCGTGCAGGCCGACGCGCAGCGCCTCGGGTCCGCCGATGATCTCGACGGTGGTCACGTCAGGGCGCTCGTCGGCCAGCACGTGGTCACGGACGGGAGGCTCGTCCCCCGTCCCGACAGCGGGTGCGGCCGTCGAGTCGCGGACCACGAGCGTCGTGGCGAGCTCGACCCGGACCGGCTCGCCCGGCGCACCACCCGCGTGCTCGTCGGCAGCCGCACCCGAACCCGCGCCGGCGTGCTGGCGCAGCGCCATCCGGGTCGCCCGCTCCGCCATCTCCTGCAGGGGCTGCCGGATCGTCGTCAGCGCGGGCCGTGCCCACCGTGCCGGAGCGACGTCGTCGAACCCGACGACGGACAGGTCCTCCGGCACCCGCAGCCCGAGGGACCGCGCGGCGTCGAGCACGCCGAGGGCCTGCAGGTCGTTGCCGGTGACGACCGCCGTCGGTCGGGGGTCGGCAGCCAGCAGTTCGCGGGCCGCGCGTTCGCCGTCCTCCCGGCTGAACCGCGCGACGACGACGGATGGATCGAGCAAACCGGACGGGACGGGCGCATCGGAGGGGACGGGCGTGGTGGCGGCGTGGCGGGCCTCCAGTCCGGCCGCGGCGAGCGCCGCACGGTGCCCGGCCAGCCGGTCGACCGCGCAGGCCATGTCGAGCGGCCCGGCGATCGCCGCGATGCGGGTGTGGCCGAGGTCCAGCAGGTGCTCGGTCGCGGCCGCTCCCCCGGCGGTGTTCGTCGCGCCCACGACGGGGACGTCGGCGGGCGGGTCGCCGACCGGGTCGACGACCGTGAACGGGATGCCGCGGGCACGGAGCTGGTCGCGACGGCCCGCGGTGAGCGCGGAGAACTGCAGCACGATCGCCGCGGGTCGGCGGTGCAGGACGCCGGTGATCCAGTCCTCGCCGACGGCGTGGTCCGGGCCGAGGGCGGAGAGCGACAGGGCGTACCCGCTCTCGCGGGCGACGGACTCGACCCCGCGGACGATCTCGATCGACCATTCGCTGGACAGGTCCTCGACGACGAGTTCGACGAGCGAGCCGGGGCCGGGCGGGGTGTCGCGCTGGGCGTAACCGGAGGCGGCGAGCAGGTGTTCGACGCGCTCCCGGGTGGGTCCGGAGACGCCGGGGCGGCCGTTCAGGACCTTCGACACGGTGGCCGGGGACACCGACGCACGGCGCGCGATGGCCTCGAGCGTGGGGCGCGAGCCGGACCGTTCCGCGGGGTCGATGGACATGTGCCGAGTATCCCAGGGCGGGTCGGGGTGCCGGCGGCTGCGCAGCGGATCTGTGGATGAGTGCCGGTGCCGCCGACCGGCCGGTCTCACTCCACCCGCCCCGCGAACCGGTACCGGAACCCGGTGCCGTCGTCGGCCGTCACCACGACGTCGTAGTAGCCCCACGCGTCGAGGGGCCACCGCACCGCGTCCGAGTGCCGTCCAGCGAGCACGACGGTCTCGTGGTGCTCGACGAAGTCGTTCGAGGCGAGCGTGAACCGCACCGGCTTCCGCCCGCCGTTGCCGAGTCGCAGGAGCAGTCCGGCGTCGCGACCGGTGCGTGGCGTCGCCGTGACCTCCGGCAGTGCCAGGTCCCGGTCGGAGCCGGCGACGACCTTCCCGGCGAACCGGCGGAGGAAGCGGTCCGGGCCGTAGACGCTGAAGTCGTAGGCGCCGTCGTGCGCTGCGGTGTCCCACTCGTAGGCAGCGGTCGACCGGGCGGCGACGGTGTGCGGACTGGACACGAACGGCAGCCCCGTGTTCGGGAACACCTGGTGCGAAATACCCTGCCGTCCGTCGTTCCGCATCGTCATGGTCACCACGCCACGGGTCCGGTCGACGGAGACGTCCGCGGACTGCCGGTAGGGCAGGGAACGGTGCCGCGTCGCGGCGCCGGGCTCCTGCGTCGGCCGACGCTGTGCGCCGACGGCGGGCTCGGTGACCTTCGGCTTGCCACGGTCGGCGTCGGCCGCGGCGACGAGCTTCTGCGTCTCGCTGAGCGGCGGGACCTCGGCCGGGGTGGGGATCGAGAAGTCCGGGTTCGCGAAGTCGAAGCACGAGGTCAGGTCGCCGGAGATGGTCCGGCGCCAGGCGGAGATGTTCGGCTCGTGGACGCCGGTCCAGGTCTCGAGGAAGCGGATGACCGAGGTGTGGTCGAACACCTGCGAGTCGACCCATCCGCCGCGGGACCACGGCGAGACGACGGTCAGCGGGACGCGGGTGCCGTAGCCGACCGGCAGCCCCGCGACGTACTCGTCGGGGGTCCCGGGTTCGGCGAGCGGCGGCAGCACGTGGTCGAAGTAGCCGTCGTTCTCGTCGTAGTTGATGAGCAGGACGGTGCTGGCCCAGGTGTCCGGGTTGCTCATCAGCGCCTGGATCACCGCGTTCGTGTAGTGGGCGCCGTAGTCCGGGCTCGCGGCGGGGTGTTCGCTCCAGCCGTAGGGCGCGACGACGAACGAGACGGCGGGCAGCGTGTTCGCGGCGGCGTCCCGACCGAAGTCGCTGAGCAGGTGCTGCACGTCCAGGCCCTTGCCGGAGTCCGGCAGCCACCCGTCGTGCAGCCCGCCGCGGTCGGCCAGGTCGTGCACCGCGGGGTCCTTCGAGGCCAGGGCGTCGTGGTACTGCTGGAACAGCCAGAGCGGGTTGTCGCCGTAGTCGCCGACGTAGGGGTGGGTGCCGTCGTCGCCGACCTCGGCGTTCGCGTAGGTCTTCCACGTCACGCCGGCCTGCTGCAGCCGCTCCGGGTAGGTCGTCCAGTGGTAGACGGGCAGGTAGTCGTCGGGGTTGTCGGTCGCCGGGCCGCCGAGTCCGCCCTGCGGGTTGATCGTGCCGGACCACTGGAACAGCCGGTTCGGGGTCGTCGGTCCGATGAGCGACGCGTGGTAGTGGTCGGCGACGGTGAACGCCGAGGCCAGCGCGTGGTGGAACGGCAGGTCCTCGCCGGTGAAGTAGCCCATCGTCTGCCCGCTCTTCGCGGTGACCCAGCGGTTCCACGCGCCGCCGTTCCACGCGGTGTGCCCGCCGCCCCACGAGTGGTCGAGGCCCCCGGCGTTCTGCGCGTCGTGGTTCGCGGAGTCGAGCGGGAACGGCAGCAGGACGCCGCCGTCGGTGCGGGTGGGGTCGGGCTGGGCGAAGACGTCGGTGCCGCCGGGCAGTTCGACGGCCTGCTTGTCGCCGAAGCCACGGACGCCGGGGAAGGTGCCGTAGTAGTGGTCGAACGAGCGGTTCTCCTGCATGAGCACGACGACGTGCTGGACGTCCTTGATCGACCGGTGCCGACCGTGTCGCGGAGCCGCAGCCTGCGCGGTGGCGGAGGACGGGCCTCCCGTCAGTGAGCCGGCGGCGACGCCCGCGGCGATGGCGGCCGCACCGCCGAGCAGCACCGTGCGGCGGCTGACGCCGTGTCGGACGGCGGCGGGGTGCGTGGCGCCGGGAGCGAGCGGCGGTGCCGCGCCCAGGGTGACGTCGGGTGCGTGCTGCTCGGGCTTCGGCCGGCTCATCGGGGCTCCTTCGTCGTGGTCGATGCGGTTCCGGCGTCGTGGCGGACGCGGTACCGGCAGGAGCCTCCGCGCGCGGGGTGAACGGACCGCCCCGCGTGCTCGTCCGGTTCGCGGCGTCGGGTCGAACAGCGGGTGGCCATCCGATGACCGTCCTCACAGCGTCGGGGGCGCGAACGGGGGTTGCGGACGCCGGATGGACGGGATATGTTCTCGCTGACAACAAATCCGCTCGACGACGATCGGCAGACCCCCATGGCAGTGCAGCCCACCCGCGACGACAAGTTCTCCTTCGGTCTCTGGACCATCGGTTACAACGGCTCGGACCCCTTCGGCGGCCCGACGCGCCCCCAGCTCGACGTGGTCGAGGCGGTCGAGAAGCTCGACGAGCTCGGCGCCTACGGCCTCACCTTCCACGACGACGACCTGTTCGCGTTCGGCTCGACCGACGCCGAGCGTCAGACCCAGATCGACCGCCTCAAGGGCGCGCTCGAGTCGACCGGCGTCGTCGTCCCGATGGTGACCACGAACCTCTTCTCCGCCCCGGTCTTCAAGGACGGCGGCTTCACCTCGAACGACCGCGAGGTCCGCCGTTTCGCCCTCCGCAAGGTGCTCCGCAACGTCGACCTCGCCGCCGAGCTCGGCGCCGAGACCTTCGTCATGTGGGGTGGCCGTGAAGGCGCCGAGTACGACGCCGCCAAGGACGTCCAGGCAGCCCTCGAGCGCTACCGCGAGGCCGTGAACCTGCTCGCCCAGTACGTCACCGACAAGGGCTACGGCATCAAGTTCGCCATCGAGCCGAAGCCGAACGAGCCCCGCGGCGACATCCTTCTGCCGACGCTCGGCCACGCGATCGCGTTCATCGACACCCTCGAGCGCCCCGAGCTGTTCGGTGTGAACCCCGAGGTCGGCCACGAGCAGATGGCGGGCCTGAACTTCACCGCCGGCATCGCCCAGGCGCTGTACTCGGGCAAGCTCTTCCACATCGACCTCAACGGTCAGCGCGGCATCAAGTACGACCAGGACCTCGT
Organism: Curtobacterium sp. APC 4022; assembly: GCF_030407555.1. NCBI lineage: Bacteria > Bacillati > Actinomycetota > Actinomycetes > Micrococcales > Microbacteriaceae > Curtobacterium > Curtobacterium sp. APC 4022. Next base: position 111,758 of record NZ_JASDDD010000006.1, on the reverse strand, counting down.
CTTCGGTCACGGCGACCTGCAGAACGCGTTCTCGCTCGTCGACCTGCTCGAGCACGGCGCCCCGCAGGGTGGCCGCGCCTACGACGGCCCCCGCCACTTCGACTACAAGCCGTCCCGCACCGAGGACATCACGGGCGTCTGGGACTCGGCCGCCGCGAACATGCGCATGTACCTGCTCCTCAAGGAGCGCGCGCAGGCCTTCCGCGCCGACCCCGAGGTCCAGGCAGCGCTGGAAGCCGCCAAGGTCTCCGAGCTCGCCAAGCCGACGCTGAACCCGGGCGAGAGCTACGACGCCTTCCTCGCCGACACCTCGGCGTACGAGGACTTCGACACCGACGCCTACTTCGGCGGCAAGGGCTTCGGCTTCGTCAAGCTGCAGCAGCTCGCCGTCGAGCACCTCATGGGCGCTCGTGGCTGATCTCGCCTCCAGCGCGACCGACCCCGGTGACGAGGACCTCCTCGTCGCCGGGGTCGACTCGTCCACGCAGTCCTGCAAGGTCGTCGTCCGCCGCGCCTCGACCGGCGAGGTCGTCCGCTCCGGCCGCGCCACGCACCCCGACGGCACCGAGGTCGACCCCGCCGCCTGGTGGGACGCCCTCGGCACCGCGGTCGCCGACGCCGGCGGCCTGGACGACGTCGCCGCGATCGGCATCGGCGGGCAGCAGCACGGCATGGTCGTGCTCGACGCCGACGGTCGCGTGATCCGCCCGGCACTGCTCTGGAACGACGTCCGCAGTGCGGCCGCCGCTGCCGAGATGGTCGAGGAACTCGGCCGGGAGGCATGGGTCGCCCGCACGGGTCTGGTCCCGGTGGCCTCGTTCACCGCCACGAAGCTGCGCTGGCTCCGCGACGCCGAGCCCTCGCACGCGGCCCGCGCGGCCGCCGTCGCACTGCCGCACGACTGGCTGTCCTGGCGCCTCCGCGGCTACGGCCCGGCGGACGAGAGCCCGCTCGGCCCGGACCTGGACGCGCTCGCGACCGACGGTTCCGACGCCAGCGGCACCGCCTACTGGGACCCGGCCCGCCGCGAGTACGACGCGGAGCTGTTCGAGCTCGCGCTCGGCCGCCCGCTCCGGGTCGCCGAGACCGGCGACGACGGGGACGCGGTCGTCGTGCCCCGCGTGGTGGAGCCGGCCGAGGCGATGGGGACCCTCGAGCAGGACGTCGACCTGCCGGGCGGGGCACGGGCCTCCCGTGGGCTCGTCGTCACGGCGGGCGCCGGGGACAACGCCGGCGCCGCGCTCGGACTCGGCCTGGCCGCCGGCGACGTCGCGGTGTCCCTCGGCACGAGCGGCACCGTGTTCGGCGTCACCGACACCGCGATCGCGGACCCGTCCGGCACCGTCGCCGGGTTCGCCGACGCCACGGGCTCCCGCCTGCCGATCGTCACCACGCTGAACGCGGCGCGGGTGCTCGAGGTGATCGGCGGCCTGCTCGGCGTCGACCACGCCGAACTCGGTCGACTGGCGCTGCAGGCCCCGGCCGGCGCCGACGGGCTCGTCCTGGTGCCGTACTTCGTCGGTGAGCGCACCCCGAACCGGCCGGACGCCACCGCCTCGCTGCTCGGCATGACGCCCGGCACGACGGACCGGGCACACCTGGCCCGTGCCGCGGTGGAGGGCATGCTCTGCGCCCTCGCCGACGGACTGGCCGCGGTGGAGCGCACCGGCGTCACCGTGGAGCGGCTGCTGCTCATCGGCGGGGCCGCGCAGAACGAGGCGGTCCGCGTCGTCGCGGCGCAGGTCTTCGGCCGCGAGGTCCTGGTGCCCGAACCCGGCGAGTACGTCGCCGCGGGTGCTGCACGACAGGCGGCGTGGGTCGTCACCGGGGAGCTCCCCGGCTGGTCGATCCCCACGACGTCGATCCCGGCGGACCCGCACCCCGAGGTGCTCGAGCGGTACCGCGCCGCCGTCGCCTGACCGCAACACGCAACGTCGGCGGCGAGACGCAACGCGATCGCGTTGTGGTTCGTCGCCGATGTTGCGTTCTGCGGGCGCCGTTCAGGCTGGCTTCGACCGCACGTGCGCCCGCTCCCCCTGCGGCCCGTACAGGCAGAGCACCTCGGTCACCTGGTCCGAGACGTTGCCGACCCAGTGCGGGGTGTGGGTGTCGAACTCGGCGACCTCACCCGGGCCGAGGTCGAACACCTCGTCGCCGAGCGCCAGTCGGAGCCGACCCGAGAGCACGTAGAGCCACTCGTAGCCCTCGTGCGTCTTCAGCGTCGTGTCCGAGCCGTGGTCGTTCGGTTCGATGAGCTGCTTGAACGACCGCACTCCCCCGGTCCGCTTCGTCAGCGGGATCACCACGCGGCGGCCGTGTCGCTCCGGCTTGAGGTGCACCCGCGGGTCCCCGGTCGCCGGTGCCCCGACCAGGTCGTCGAGCGGCACCTGGTACGCGCGTGCCAGCGGCAGCAGCAGTTCCAGGGTGGGCTTCCGCTGCCCGGACTCCAGCCGCGACAGGGTGCTGACCGAGATGCCGGTCCGCTCCGCGAGTGTCGCGAGGGTGACGTCGTGTCGGGTGCGGAGCGCCCGCAGGCGCGGGCCGACCGCGTCGACGACGTCGGCCGTCGTCGGTTCGGTGGGGCGTGCCTCCCGGCCGGATCTCATGCGGCCGATCTTGCCACACCGGCAACAGCACTTGCCGCGACGCTAGCTGCCTGGGGAGGGAGACGACGGCGGGGCGTGCCTTCCCGTGCAATCGGGTGCCAGGGATGCTGACCGTGCCGACGGAGCCTGCGACCAGGTGGACAGGTCCGGCGGCGTCACCGGGATGCGGAACGTGAAGCGTGCACCATGCGGCCGGACGTTCGCGACGTCGATGGTGCCGCCGTGCAGCTCGACGATCCGACGCGCGATGGTCAGGCCGAGGCCGTGCCCGGGCCCGTCGCGCTTTCGTGAGCGATCCGCTCGCCAGAGGCGATCGAACACCGAGCGGAGGTCGTCCTCGAGGATGCCGGCGCCGTCATCCTGCACGTCGACCTGGACCGAGCCGTCTCCGAGGGTGAGCGAGACGGTCACCGTGCTCGGACGGGCGTGCGCGAGGGCGTTGTCGATCAGGTTTCCCACGACCTGTCGCATCAGAACGGGATCGGCGATGACGACCGAGCGGATGGGCCCTCGGTACTCGACGACCGGCACCTGCCGCCACTGTGCGTTGACGGTGTCTCGCAGCAGCGCAGCGAGGTCGACCTCTTCGGGCTGCAGCTTCAGCTCCCCCGCGTCGGACGATGCGACCGTTCGTAGGTCGTCGATGAGACGCTCGAGGTGCTGAGTCTCACGACTGATCACACGGACGACCTCGTCCTTGTCGGAGACCACCCCGTCGTCCCAGGCCTCCGCCCAGCCACGGATGTTGGTCAAGGGGGTCCTGAGGTCGTGCGCGATGTCAGCCGTCAGCTGGTCGCGCTGTCGGCGCGCCTGCTCGAGTCCGTCTGCAAGTTGGTTGACCGCGCTCCCCAGTCGTGAGATCTCGTCCTGCCCTGACTCCGGTGCGCGAGCGGCGTGCTGCCCTGCCGTGAGCCGTTCAGTGACCAGCTGCAGGCGACGGACGCGACTGACCGCCTGGCCGCTCGCGACGAGCACCAGGGCCCCGCTGAGCGCCACGAGGCCGATGACGACGGCCGCTATCCGGGCGAGGGAATCGGTGGTGAGCGAGTCCAGGGATGGTCGGGTGCCGTCGACCGGCGAGGTGACCAGGTAGGCGCGGGGCGGGACGAGGTCCTCGTTGATCGTCGTCCAGGCCCTCGTGACGCAGCTCCTCGTCCGCTGCAGCGTCTCCAGGGGGACGGCTTCGTCGCCTCCGACGACGCGGAGCGAGATGCCCTCCGCGGCACCCGGCGACACCAGATCGAGCTCGACGGCGCTGACAGGGGTGATCGACTGGACCGCCAGGCACTCGTTGGTCCGCGCGGTGAGCAGGTCGAGGGCCGCCTGCTCCGGGCCGAGCGGCGTCGTGTAGGACGCGGTCTCGCAGCTGGGCGGGACGGAGCCCACGACGACCGCACGGCCGTTCGGCCAGAGCGTGACCGACGACGGCGCTCGGCCCGCGCAGGCGGCCACCGCATTCGCCGCGGCACGGGACGACCGTGCCTGCGACTCATCGAGAACCATCGCGCCCGCGACCGTCGTGCTGATCGGGCTCAGCGTGTCCGCGAAGGTCTCGGAGAGCGGGTCGACCGGCGTGCCGGGCAGCTGGGGCACAGGCCGCGACGCGTCGGTGTCGCCGATGGTCTGCCCGTCGACACCGAGGAGGACGAGGCGCCGATGGAACCGGTCGCCGAGCCGGTCGAGCTCGGTCGCGACCGTGGCCCAGCTCTGCTCCCGGCCCGCCCAGCTCCGCACCGCTGCCACGATGTCCTGGTCGGTGCGGGCGTCCCGATCGATCTGGACGGCGTCCCGGCGGGTGACGGCCGTCGAGACGATCCACGTCGTGCCCGCGATCGATAGGGTCACGATGACGATGCCGATCGCGAGGAAGCGGACGAGCAGACTACGACGCACGGGGGCCCGTCTCCCCGGTCGAGGAGAAGCGGTACCCGACGCCGTAGACGGTCTCGATGCCGCCGGGTGCCTCCGGGTCGAGCTCGAGCTTCGCCCTGAGGTTCTTCACGTGGGCGTCGATGGTCCGCTCCGTGATGAAGCGGCCGTCACCGTGCAGGGCGACCAGCAGTTGCCCTCGGCTGAGCACGCTCCCCGCTGCCGACATCAGCGCCCGCAGTAGGTCGAACTCGGCACGCGTGAGGTCGACGAGCCGACCGGAGCTCCGTGTCTCGCGCCGCGCCGGATCGAGGGCGATCGCTCCGGCGCGGAGCACGCCGTCCACGCGCCGGGGCGCGCTCCGCCGCAGCAGCGCCCGGACCCGGGCGAGGAGCTCGCGCGGGCTGTACGGCTTCGTCAGGTAGTCGTCCGCGCCGTGGTCGAGGCCGAGCAGCAGGTCGTTCTCCGCCACGCGGGCGGTGACCATCAGGATCGGCAGCTCCGACCCCTCCTCACGGAGGCGGGTGCTGACCTGCAGGCCGTCGAGGCCCGGCAGCATCACGTCGAGCACCAACAAGGAGGCGCGGCCGTCCTTCACGCTCTCGAGCGCGCGGACGCCGTCGGCGACCACCTCGACCTCGTGCCCCTCGCGTTCGAGGTAGCGCCGGAGCAGCTCCCCCTGCAGTTCGTCGTCCTCCGCCACCACTATCCGCGCCACGTGAGCCACGCTACGGGGCCGTGAGCCCGGTGATCTCCCTGCGACGGCTCTTCTCACCGAATGGGCACGGCGAGCGCACAGGTCCTTCACACTCCTGCCCGACGCTGGGATCTCCCCAACCGAAAGGACCGACATGTCCCTCACCAAGATCAGCGCCGTCGTCGGCGGCGCACTCGTCCTCGGAGGTGCCGCGGTCGCGGGTCTCTCGCTGTCCGCCCAGGCTGCCGAGGCTCCTGCTGCGGACGCGACCCGCGCCTCCGCGGAGGTCTCGTCGACGACGACCCACGCAGCTGCGAACGAGGTCGCGAAAGCCGTCGACGCGTCGACGCCGTCGGCGATCCAGGAGTACGGCACCCCCGGGCGAGAGTCGCTCGCCTACGTGGCTGCGGCGGACCCGGCGAACGACCTGTACCTGACGTGCATCGCCGACCGCACGGAGTCGGCGGCCAGCGCCGCGACCACGACCGGCACCACGACCACGGAGACCGCCGGATCGTCGTCGCTGACGCGGCCCGCGACGGCGGCCGAGACCGCGGTCGGCGAGCAGGCCGAGGCATTCTGCGCACCGCTCGAGCCGGCACCGCCGTGGGAGCTCGACCGGAGCAACCCCGAGGCGCCGGCGTTCGCCGCCGAGGTCGTGAAGCGCCTGAAGGCGGCCGGGGTCACCGAGGTGGCCGTCGCGCCGGACGACGGCGGCGACCGCGTGGCCATCGAGTTCGGCGGCGTGCAGAACGACGCCTCCTCGATCTCGAAGGGCATGGAGCTCCTGCCCTCGGTCGCGCTCGAGGTCGCCCGGGGCTGACCCGCTGACAAGTAGGGCCGTCGCCGTCGCCGGCACCGGCACCGGCGGCGGCGGCGCTGCGGCGCTGCGGCGCCAGCCCCGCAGCGCCAGCAGCGCAGCCTCGCCCTCCGGCGCAGCCAGAAGTCGACCGGGTCGAAGAGGCTGAGCCAAGATCGACCCCAGACAATTGCGGTAACCGCAATTCAGATAGGAAGTCATGACGAAGATCCTGTTCACCGCCGTATCCGCTCACGGGCATGTTCTGCCCCTCGGCCCGCTGATGCAGGCCGCCCTCGACGACGGCCACGACGTCGCGCTGATCGCAAGCGAGGGCCTTCGCGGGCTCGTCGAGTCGGAGCTCCCCGCGGGCGTCACCCTTCTCGCAGCCGGCCCCATGCCGTTCGAGCTCGCCACGACCGCCGCGGAACGCACGGGCGGCGACGTGATGCAGCCGAGCATCGAGGGGATCGGCGAGACGTTCGGTGGCGTGCTGGTCGACCTGTCGCTGCCCGAGGCTCTGCCGCTCGCCCGCGCATGGCAGCCCGACGTCGTCGTGGCCGACCAGTACAACACCGTGGGCCCGCTGATCGCGGCGATCTTGGACGTCCCGTGGTACCGCTACGCGATGTCGGTGCACCCGCCGCAGTCGTGGACCGAGGCGATCGACGCGTCGGCGGCCTCGCGGTACGAGTCGTACGAGACTGCGCCGGTCGCCCCGCAGGCGACTTTGCTCGCCTGGCCGTCGTCCCTCACGGATTCGGGCGATGCCGCTTGGACCGATGCCCCCGTCCACGAGATCGCGTTCACCGCGCACGTCGGGCGTTCGGGCGGCGACGTGGTCGATGTGGCCGATGCCGGTCGCACAGCCGACGCCAGCGAGGCGCAGCCGAAGGTGCTCGCCACCTTCGGCACGATCTTCTCCGACGCCGCATCGCTCGAGCGACTCGCCTCGTCGCTCGACGGGATCGACACGGTCATCACCCGTGGGCTCGCGCTCGGCGAGACGACGGCCGGCGACGAAACGACCGGGTCGGTGCAGTGGGCCGAGTTCGAGCCGATCGGCCGACTGCTCGAGGGCGTCGACCTCACGGTCAGCGCGGGCGGCGCGGGTACGGTGCTCGCCTCGCTCTCGCGGGGTGTTCCGCTCGTGCTGTGGCCCCAGGGCGCCGACCAGCCACACATTGCCGAACAGGTCGTCCGGGCGGGCGCCGGAGTCACCATCGCGTCCCTCGATGACACCCGGCAGGCGGTGGACGATGTGCTGCGCGACCCGCGCTTTGCCGAGCGCGCCGCAGCTATCGCCGACGAGAACCGATCACGGCCTCAGCCCCGCGAGGTGCTGGGCTCGATCCTGCAGCAGACGTCGCGCCTCAGCTGAGCCTCGGTCGTCCGCGTGCGCTCCGACGGCGGCGCGCTCCTGGACCCTGCGAGCCGGGTCGAGGCCCGGGTCGGGTGTGCCGCCGGACTCGGGCTGACGCCGGTGGCACCAGGAAGTCGACGGCACGGTGATCGGCCGAGTGCTGGCGGTCGACGCGGTCGGGTGGGCCGACGTGCTCGGCGTGTCCGCGGCGGGCAACGCGGCGAACGCGGTGCACACCGTGGTCGCCGCGGCCGCGGCCGCTGCGGGTCGCGGAGCGGGGCCGCGGTGCACGGCGACCTGCTGCAGGCGGACGTCGCGTCCGCGGTCCGGGGGCGCGCAGCGGAGGCCGTCGATGCGCCCGTCCCGGTCAGGTGAGGGTGCCGATCGCGACACCCGCGGCAGCAGCGGCCACCGACACCACGAGCATCCCGAGCCCGTTGACGGCGGCGGCCGTGGTGCGGCCGCTGCGGGCCAGGCGGACGGTCTCGAAGCTGGCGGTGCTGAACGTCGTGTAGCCGCCCAGGAGCCCGGTGCCGAGGACCGCGACCGACACGACACCGAGGTGCCCGGCGGCGCCGGTGACGACGCCCAGGAGGAACGAACCGGTGACGTTGATCGTCAGCGTCCCGACCGGGATCCGGAACTCCCGACCCCGGTTGACCGCCCCGTCCAGGAGGAAGCGCAGCGCCGCACCGAGTCCGCCGGCGGCCGCGACGCCGAGGAAGACCACCGCGCTCATGCCCGCGCTCCATTCGACCGGATCCGGCCCGCGACGGCGATGCCGACACCGGTCGCGACGGCACCGGTGAGCACCGTCAGCAGCGCGTACCCGGTCCCGTCGAGCCCGCGGCAGTCGCGGAACAGGACCGCGGTGCTCGTCGCGAGGGTGCTGTACGTGGTGAAGCCGCCGAGGACTCCGGTGCCGAGCAGGAGTCGCATGGTCCGGCGGCGGCCCGCATCAGCTCCTCGACGGGCGAGGTGCTCGAGCAGCAGCCCCAGCAGGAGCGCACCGGAGACGTTGATCCAGAAGATCGCCCACGACACCCCGTGCTGCGCCGGGAACGCCGTGCTGATCGCTTCACGCGCGGCGGTGCCGATCGCACCGCCGACCGCCACGAGGCCCAGGTACCGCCACCGCAGGTGCACAGGCCGCGGTGTCGCGGGCGTGGACGTGGACGTGGACGCATCGTCGATGTCGGGGTCGATCCCCACGGGTTCGGACATGGCTCTCCCTACCTCAGGCGCGTCGGAACGCGACCAGCTGAGATAGGGACTGTTGTCGACGGACGTCGAGGTTGGGTCCGGCAAGCCCCACTGCCGGGTCGGATGACGACACCAGTATGCACCTTCGACCGGGCACCGCGCGATCGCGTCCCGACCGGCCGTCACCCCGTCGGCGTGAGCGTGCTCGCGAGGAGCAGGTCCTTCGCCGGGCCCCGCGCGTGCCAGCGGACCGTCCACCGCTCGGGTGTCCCGGCGAGCAGACCGGTGTAGTCGTCGGGGGCGCAGGCATGCTCGACCTGCGTGCCCCATACCCAGTCGTGGAACGGGCGGCCGTCGGCGAAGCAGACCAGCCACCGACCGTCCGGGTCTGCTTGGCCCCGCCGGACCGTCAGTGTCCGCCACACCGGGGTCGTGCGGTCGCCGAGGACCATCGTGCCGGCCTCGTGCCAGCACACGGTGTCATCGTCGACCGTCGTGAGCTCGGTCGTGCCGGTGACGGTGCCGCGCAGGTCGGCCAGCCGGTCGTGCACGGTCCGGTCGAGCACCCACTGCCCGAGCAGGTCGGTGGGCGCGAGCGCGTCGGTCACTCGACCCGGTAGCCGGCCTGGGCGGCCAGCAACGGGGCGAGCGTGAAGAGCTGCTCGCCGCCGATCGTCGCACCGCGCAGACCGTCCAGCCGCTCGAGTCGGTCGAGGTCGGCGCCGCGCAGGTCGACGTCCTCGATGCGGGTGTTCGTGCCCGCGAACTCCCGGACGGTGCTGCCCGGGAACGACACCCGTAGCAGTCGGGCGTCCGCGATGTCGATCTCGTCGATGACGCAGTCGCGGAACACGACGTCGGTGAGCGTCGAGGCGCGGAGGTTGACGAACCCGAGCTTCAGGCCGACGAACTCGACGCTGGCGAGCGAGCTGTCGTGCAGTTCGGCCGAGCCGATCCGACCCCCGGCGATCCGGACCTCCCGCCAGGCACCGCTGACGGCGCGGAGCACGGGGGCATCGAGCACCTCGACGACGCTGTCACGGATCCGGAAGCCACGGAGTTCGGCGTCGCCGGCGCGGAGGGTCTCGATGACGCACTCCTCGACCTCCAGGTCGGGCAGCCGCTCACCGGACAGGTCGAGGACGCCGATGCGCTTGCCCTCGATGCGGTCGCCGGTCAGGACGTCGCCGGGGCCGGGCGTCCAGTCCTCCAGGTCCGTCGGTTCGGTGAGCGTGATGCGGGGCGCCGTGACGCCGGTCTTCCGTGCCATGCCCCCAGTCTGGCGCGCGGCACCGACGAGGTGCCGATCTGGTGGTGGGATTCGCTCGGTCGCCGGCGTGTGGAACGCCTATCCGTCGAGCACCGAGGCGCTCTGGCCGACCTTCCGCAGGAACGCGGTTTCGAGGCGCTTCGCGCGCCCTGATGCCTCCGGGTAGCCGCGGCCCCGGAGGGTCGCGATCGACGACCGGACGAGTTCCTCATCCGGTCGCTCACTCGCGACGACCTCGCAGGCTGCCGCGTAGAACACACGTTGCACAGGACCGCCCGGATGGCCCCAAGGAACGGTGAAGTCGTCGTCGTCGTGCGCCAGCAGGACGTCCCGCACTGCTTCCAGCGAGTCGAAGCGTGCCATGAGGTCATCGGCGCTTGAGAGCGCGTTCCCGATGCCGTTCGACAGCTCCGCGAGGTCCATCTCGCCGAGTTCGTCGCCGAGGATCGCTGAGAGGATCCGGCCCGGACCCGCACCGCTGTCCCGCAGGACTCCGCTCATGAACGACCACGCGACACTGCTGCCGTACCCCGGTTCCCAGATGATCGACGACACGTGCTCGTTGACCAGTCCCCATTGGATGTACTCGTTGAACCCGCTCCGCGTCCACCCCAGGGTGCGCGTGATCGACCCGACCGGCTTCCCCCATCCCTGCCCGCCGATCCGGCGGTACCCCCGGAGCTTGATCGACCGCACGAACGCGGCGTTCTTCACTTCTGCGCGCAACGACACCACGGCTCTCCCCTCGGCACCCGGCCTCGTACCGGACGCCACAGCGATCTTCGCCCGGACCAGGCAGGTCACCACGGACATGCCAGCCGATCTACGGAGAACCGCCACGGCCTGGCGGAAGACCGCGGCCCGCCTCAGCGCCCGGCGTTGTAGTGGTTCGCGACCTGTGTCGCGGAGAGCACCGAGCTGTACACGGCGGCGAACCGCATCGAGCCGGCGTAGTAGTAGTTGCCCGCGCCCGGCCACCCGGTGATCGTGTCGTAGCCGACCCGGAAGTACCCGGCCGCGTTCTCCGGGGTGGTGAAGGCGGTGTTCGACGCGACCAAGGCCCCGTCGGCGTAGAGCCGCATGCCCGTCGAGGGGGACATCGTCGCGACGACGTGGTGCCAGGCTCCGTCGCTGTACGCCTTGGGCGACGTGACGACCTGCGTGGTGTTGTTGTACGTGCCGAAGACGAGCTGCCCGCTGGTGTTGAGGTACACCTGGCGGTCGTGCTGCCCCGAGACGGAGACCTGGTTGCTGCCGAACCCGATGAGCAGGCCGCCGGCGACCGTGGTCCGGAACCAGACCTCCTCGCTGAAGGTGGTCGGGTTGCGGTACATCGTCGGCGTGGAGACGAAGCTCGACGACCCGTCCAGCACGTAGGCGCCACCGGTGTCGCGGGGGCAGGCCTTGGGGGTGGTCGTCGCCGTGATCATCGACCCCTGGTAGGTGCCGTTCGCGGCCTTGCCGGAGTCGTCGACGGCGGTCTTCGCGTTGCTGGCCTCGGTGAGCTGGTAGGTGAACAGTGCGTTGGCGTTGTCCACGTCGACGGCGCTCGCGCAGGTGAAGTAGCTGGCGGTGCCGGCGCTATTCGAGCCGTTGGTCACCTTCGCGCTGAACGCGGACCGGGTCGGCGCGAACTGGTTGAGCACGATGACGACGGCGAGTGCGACGACGAGCAGGACGGCGACGACCTTGCCGTCACGGAGTCGGTGCAGGTTCACGCGGCACGCACCGCCTCGACGCGGCCGATCGCCAGGCAGAACAGCAGCGGCAGCAGGCAGGCGGCGATGAGCGCGGCCCAGCCCATCGGGTCCAGGTCGATGTTCGACATCAGCTGGTACTGCCCGTGGTGGGAGAGCTCGTGGATGGTGACCCGCCCGACCTCGCCGTCGACCAGGTGCACGGTGTTGCCACCGACCGCGTCGATGCGGACGGGGAACATGCCGGAGGAGACCACGGTCGCCTCGACGGTGCCCTTCGCGGACGTGTTCGAGATCGTGGTGACGTTGACGAACGGCTTGAGCAGGAACGCGGCGTACGCCACGGTGAGCGCGCTGCCCGCGATGCGCAGGCTGCCACGGGTGATCCGGTCGGTGAAGGCGCTGGTCAGTGCCCAGATCAGGAGCGTGCCGATCAGGAGGATCGGAGCCGCCCGGAAGAGCCAGCCCAGGTGCGGGACGAGCAGGACCGGGGCGCCGACCAGGTTCTCCTGGGTGAGCGTCCACGGGTCCTCGGCACCGTTCACGTCACCGCGGGCGTGGATGCCGCCGTCGGGGTCGATCGCGACGATGCGGTGCGTGTAGGTGACGTCGGGGTTCGCGGGCGTCTGGTAGGACACGATGTCGCCGATCCGGAGGGACGACGCCTGCACCGGCATGTCGAGCACGAGCGTGCCGACGGGTGCGGCTTCGCCCATCGACGGGGTCTCGACGACGAACCAGCGGCCGCCGTTGGTGAGGAAGAGGACGGCGGCGGTGAGGAACAGTGCCGCGATCGTGGCGACCGACCAGGCGAGGACGGTCTCGGAGCGGCTGATCGCACGACCGCCGAGGAGCGACCGCGGGAGGGTCCCGCTGAGCGGGATGGCCGAGGTGAGGCTCATGTGTTGCTCCGTCCTGGTCGGTCGTGGTCACGGTGAATGGCGACGCTCGACCGTAGGGGGGTCGGTCGAGCGTCGCCGGTCTGGGGTGCTGCGGATCAGGCGGTGAAGGTCCAGGTCATCGGCACCGAGGCGGCGAGGCCCTGGTAGGTGTTGCCGGCCGAGGAGTCGAGCGTGACCGCGAAGTTGAAGGGGACGCTCGCACCGGCGGCGGGAGCGGTCGGCAGGGTGATCGCGGCGCCGCCCTTGAAGCTGGCGAGGGTGCCGGAGAAGACGGTGGTGGAGCCGGAGGTGACGACGAGGTTCATCTTCGCGCACAGGTCGGTCGCGGTGCCGTTCGACGTGCCGTTCGCGCTCTGCGTGCAGGCGGCGCCCGGGGTCAGGGTGAAGGTGCTGGCGGCTGCGGTGCCGGTGTTCTTGATGGTGATCGGGGTGTTCACCGTGTTGCCCGGGGTCATCGTCGTGCTGCCACCGAACTTGTTGATGGTGGAGCAGGTCGCGGCGTTGGTCGAGACCGAGCCACCGTCGGTGCTGAGGCAGGTGACCGACGCGTTGGCGTTCTGCTCCTGCATGATCAGCGTGCCGCTGGCAGCGGTGTTGCTGCTGTTGGTGATGCTCGCGGCGAACCCGGAGAGGGTGCCGGTGAGCGAGAGGGAGAGGAGCACGGCGGCGAAGATGCCCGCGAGGAGCGCCACGGGTGCGAAACGGATGCGCTTCAGCGGGGAGGTGCGGAGCTGGTTGGACACGGGGTACCTCGATGTTCGTGGGGGTCTGGTTCGCAATCTCCGTCTGGCCGATTGCTCAATGATTAAGATAGTCACCGGTTCAACAAGATGGAACCGCCGTGTGGCCCCCAGAGCGGGGGACACGACGGACTGGAGGCGCATCCACGTCCGGCAGGCACGCCTCGGACCGGTAACCTCCCGCAACGAGAGAGATCTGGAGAACGACTGGTGAGCACGCGAGACGAGAAGGACGCGACGGACCTGATGGCCGCGTTCGACGCCGTCGTGCGCGCCAACGCGAGCCTGGTGGGGCAGCTCAGCGCCCGCGCCGGCGTGCACGAGAGCGGCCTCCGCGCGCTCGTGCTCATCAGCGACACCGGCTACTCCACCCCCACCGAGGTCGCCGGGTTCCTCGGCCTGACCTCCGGCGCGGTGACGAACATGGTCGACCGACTCTCGACGGCGGGACTCCTCGAGCGCACACCGAACCCGTCCGACCGACGAGGGTCGCTCCTGCGCCTCAGTTCGGCGGGCGAGGCCGTGGTCGCGGACTACCGGGAGCGCTACGCCGCCATGCTCCGCGCCGTCGACTCCGGCCACCGCGGGGACCTGCACGCGGTCCTCAACGACCTGGCGACCGGCCTGTTCGAGCAGGCCGCGACGGCCGGCCCTGCACCGGCGGACGCCCCGGACTGACCCCGCCGCCGGACAGCAGAACGGGCGCCACGGTCGACGACCGTGACGCCCGTTGCTCCGCTCAGATGCCCGCCGTGCTCCGGATCCACGAGGACGCCTGTGCGAGCAGCGCGTAGTTCGACCCGGCACGGGTGTTCGCCCCCGGGTCGGCGCTGTCACCGGTGGAGCACACGCCGACGACCTTGCCGTTGACGATGAGCGGCCCGCCGGAGTCTCCGTGGTTCGAGGCGCCCGAGACACCGGTCACGTGCTGCGCCCGACCGCCGAACGCGTCGGTGCTCGCCCCGGTCAGGGACACGGACGCCTGGTACAGCCCGTCGGACTGCACGGCGTTCGCGCGGAGGCCGTAGCCTTGGATGGTGCCGGTGCCGCTCGACTTCGCGGTCGCGGCCAGGTCCAGCGGCGTGTACGAGGACAGCGCGTACGCGGTGCGCAGGTGCACCAGGGCGACGTCACCGGTGGGGGCGGCGCTGATCCGGTCGACGGCGACCGGGGTGCCGCGATTCACCGTCGAGTTCGAGTGGTAGACGTTCATCGCCCCGATGCCGTCGATGCAGTGCCGGGCGGTGAGGACCCAGGACGCGGAGATCTGCTCGCCGGTGCACGAGCTGGCGTAGCCGGCGGGGATCGTGCCGCCCGTCGCCTGGAGCTGGACGATCGACGCCGTCGCCGGGGCCTTCTCGCCGCCGACCACACGGGTCGACGCGGTGAGCGCCGAGGCGGGGGCGGCGGCGAACAGGCCGGCGGCGATGACGGTGGCCACGGCGGCGGCCGCGATGGACTTCTGCATGTCGACTCCTCTGTCGGTGAAGCACAAGACAGTTGCGTACTGCAACTGACTCGTATCCTCACCCGCCGCAGAGGGCGACGCCAGTCCGCTCTTCAGCGGACCCGGCCGGGCGACCTCAGCCGCGCAGCGGCGGCGACGCGGGCACGCCGTGCTCGTCGGCGAACCCGGCCACGAGGTCACGGAAGGCGTCCTCGGCACTGTGCCGGGCCTCCCACCCGAGCACCTCGCGCGCCCGGTCGGTGCGCATGATCGGCACCCCGGCGGCGATGTCCACCCAGCCGGCGTCGGTCGGCTGCAGGCGCAGCCGCCACGTGAGCGTGACGAGGCCGCGCACCAGGCCGAGCGGCACGCGGACCGCGCCGAGCATCCCGAACACACGCGCCATCCGCGGTGGCGTGAGCACGGGGGCAGCGGCGATGTTGAACGCGCCCGCGGCCTTCCGGTCGATCGCCCGCCAGTAGGCGTCGGCCAGGTCGTCGGCGTGCACGGCCTGGAACACGAACGGGTACGGCAGCGGCAGGACGGCCCAGCGGATCCATCGCACGATCCGCATCGGCACCAGGTGTCCGAGGAACAGCCCCCGGATCTCGGCGGCGGCATCGCGCTGGAAGACCAGCCCGGGGCGCAGTCGGGTGACGACGACGTCCGGGTGCTCGCGCTCGAAGACGTCCATCGCCCGCTCGTTCTCGGCCTTGTGGATCGAGTAGGTGGCGGTCGGGATGCCGTCGGTCGGCCAGGACTCGTCCACCGGAGTGCGCTTGCCGTCGGCGTCGACCCCGCGGTAGGTGCCGACCGAGGACGCGACGACGACCTGCGGCACGCCCGCGGCGGCGACGGCGGCCAGGACGTTCGCGGTGCCGCGGACGTCGGTGCGGTGCTGCGCCGGGATGTCGTGCGTCGGCTGCAGCGCCCACGCCAGGTGCACGACGGCGTCGGCTCCGCGGAACACGGCGGTCAGCCGGTCGATGGCGTCCGGGGCACCGACGTCGACCGTGTGCCAGAGCGCACTGTCGTACGGCTGGGCGCGCAGGTCGGGCTGGCGGCGGGCGACACCGACCACGTCGGCGCCGGCGTCCCGGAAGCGACGGAGCAGCGCGGTCCCGACGTTCCCGGTGGCGCCGACGACGACGATGCGGGTCATGCTGCGGAGGAGGCGGCGAGTGCCGGGTCGAGGACGACCTTGATGCAGTCGTCCTCCTTCTTCTGGAAGACCTCGTACATGTGCGGGGCGTCCTCGAGCGACACCCGGTGGGTCGTCAGGTCGAGGGTGCCGAGCGGGTCGGACGGGTCCTCGACGAGCGGCATGATGTCGTCGATCCAGCGCTTCACGTTGCACTGGCCCTCGCGGATGGTGATCTGCTTGTCGAACATGGTCATCATCGGCATCGGGTCGGCCATGCCGCCGTAGACGCCGCTCAGCGAGACGGTGCCACCGCGGCGGACCAGGTCGATCGCGGTGTGCACGGCGTCGAGCCGGTCGACACCGGCGGTCTCGATGGCCTTCTGCGCGAGCTTGTCGGGCAGCAGACCGGCGGCACGCTGGGCGAACCCGGCGACGGGGTTGCCGTGCGCCTCCATGCCGACCCCGTCGACGACGGCGTCGGGGCCGCGGCCGTCGGTCAGGTCGACGAGCTCCGCGACGAGGTCCTTCGACAGGTCGAACGTCTCGATGTCGTACTTCGCCGCGAGGTCACGACGGACCTGCTCCGGCTCGACGGCGAGCACGCGGTAGCCGAGGTGCTTGCCGATGCGGGCGGCGAACTGCCCGACCGGGCCGAGGCCGAGGACCGCGAGCGTCCCACCCTCGGGCACGTCCGCGTACTGCACGGCCTGCCAGGCGGTCGGCAGGATGTCGCTCATGAACAGCCACTGGTCGTCGGCGCCGGTGTCGGGCACCTTGATGGGGCCGTAGTCGGCGTGCGGCACGCGGAGGTACTCGGCCTGGCCGCCGGGGACCTGGCCGTACATCTTCGTGTAGCCGAACAGTGCGGCGCCGCTGCCGTACGCGGTCACCTGGGTGGTCTCGCACTGGGACTGCAGCCCGCGCTTGCACATGTAGCAGTGGCCGCAGGAGATGTTGAAGGGGACGACGACACGGTCGCCGACCTTGAGGTTCGTGACGGCCGAGCCGACCTCCTCGACGATGCCCATCGGCTCGTGGCCCAGGACGTCGCCCTTGTCGATGTACGGGCCGAGGACGCGGTACAGGTGCAGGTCGGAGCCGCAGATCGCCGTGGAGGTGATCCGGACGATCGCGTCCGTGGGCTCCTGGATGGTCGGGTCGGGAACGGTCTCGACGGACACCTTCTCGGTGCCCTGCCAGGTCAGTGCGCGCATGCGTGCGCTCCTCTCGTCGCGGTCGCGGCCGGACGGGAGGCCCGGCACGCGTCGTCCCATCGGTACGCCTCCGCCTCGTGCGGGCTTCCCAGCGTGGGTCGCTCAGCGCTGCGGGAAGGCAGCGAACGCGCCGGACACGCCGAAGGAGCGGACGCGTCGACGGAGCAGACGCCTCGGGGTGCGCTCAGCTCGCCGCGTCGGAGGCGACGGGTGCGGCGGGCGCGGGGCGGGCCTCCCGGACGTCTGCGGCCACCCGCTCGTCGTGTGCGGTCCGCGCGTCGCGGGCTCGTTCGCCGGCGATGACGACGCCGAGCGCGACCGCGTACAGGACCGCGCCGATCCACAGGGCGGCCGAGGCCGACGGCACCTGGTCGGCCGGGATCCCGGGCACACCGGCGGCTCCCATCAGCGCGGCCTCGACGCAGAGGACCGCGGTCGACAGCACGACGACGGTCACGCGCAGCCAGCGCGGGGTGCGGCGGATGCCGGCCGAGACGCCGACCACGCCCGCGGTCAGGAGCAGCCCGGCGAGCAGGAACCCGATCATCACGACCGAGTGCAGCGCCGGGTCGCGGGTCGAGTCGGATGCGGTGGTGCCGGTGTAGAGCAGCCAGGAGCCGCCGACGACGAGGACGGCGGCGACCACCGGGAACGCGAGTGCCCGGGTGAGCGGGTTGCCGGCCAGCCGACCGAGGCGCTGCAGCGGGACGGGCTCGAGCGTGCGGCGGGCGAGCGTCACCGGCGAGCCGAGCACCAGCAGCACCGGGGCGACCATGCCGATGACGACGTGCCCGAGGACGTGCGTGGTGAGGTCGTGGCCTCCGGCGTGGCCGAGTGGACCGACCAGGACCGCGGCGATGGCGAGCAGTCCGGCGATCCAGGCGACCGTGCGGGCCAGGGGCCAGGCGGCGTGACCGCGTCGCCGCTGTCCGGCCGCGCCGACGATGTACACCGCGCCCGCCACGGTGAGGGCGATGAGGGTGAAGGTCCCGAGCATGCCGCCGTGAGAGTGCACCGATGAGCTCCTGTCGTGTTCCGACCATCCTGTCGGAGACCGGTGCGCTGTGTTCGGCGCGACCGGGATCCACGACTGGTCAGCCGCGCAATCGGTCCCGTTCCGCCGGTGGCAGGTGCTCGGTCGCGGTCTCCAGCGCCGCACGACTGAGGAACCGGCCCTGGCGTTCCAGGAACCCGATCAGCTCGGCCTCGGACGCCCGCTTGCCGGTCTCGCGCAGCACCCAGCCGAGGGCGGACTGCACGAGGTCGCCGCGCTCCCGGACCAGCCGACCGACGACGGCGAGCGGGACCTCGGCGTCGCCCTGCTTCGCGAACGCCAGGGTCGCCACCGCCGCGGCCCGACGGACGAGCGCCACGTCGGACTTCGCGAGCGCGAACAGCGGCCCGGTCGAGCCGCCGAGCAGCGGGGCGCCGACCAGGTCCTCGGCTGCCAGGTCGACCAGCGCCGGGTCGTCGATCCGCTCGGCCCGGAGTGCGGACAGGTACTCGTCGGTCAGGTCGGGATCCGGAGCCCGGCGTGCGGCCTGGCGTTCGCGGGCCGCCTGCAGGAGCAGCACGACGGCGACGAGCCGGCCGCCGGGGTCCTCGCTCCAGAGCAGTGCCGACCGCTCCCCCGGGTCCAGGTCCGCGAAGCGGCGGGCGACGCGGCGTGCGGCACCGACGTCCCCGGGCGTTCTCGCGAACGCGACGAGGACGTCCTCGGCGGTGGGGCGTGACATCCCCACCACCCTACGGCCGGGGCTCGGCGTGCCGGCGTCAGCGGAACGCGAGGATCGTCAGCGGGTCCTTGAGCGTCCCGTTCACACGCGTCTCGACGTGGACGTGCGGGCCGGTCGACTGCCCGGTGTTGCCGGACTTGCCGAGCTGCGTGCCCAGCGAGACGACCTGGTCCTTGGTCACGGCGATCGAGCTCATGTGCGCCGTCAGCACCGTGGTCAGGCCGTACGTCACGATGACGTAGTTGCCGTAGCTGGCGTTGTTGCGCACCACCGTCGTCACGCGACCGGCACCGGAGGCGTAGACCGGCGTGCCGACCTTCACCGGCGAGTCCGTGCCCTGGTGGTAGCGCGGCACGTGTCCCGCGCCGCGGTCGTCGCCGTAGCGCCCGGTGATCGTGGTGCCGGCGACCGGCCACTGCAGTCCGGTGACCTTCTTCGTCGACCAGGACCGGGTGTCCGCCTTGCCGTAGAGGACGACGTTGCCGTCGAGCTGCACCAGCAGTGCTCCGCCGCCCTTGCGGGACGTGTTCGACGCCCAGAGCGCCTTGCCGCCGCCCTTCGGGTAGACCACCAGGTTGCCGTCGGCCTGCACCGCGGCGGTCGCGCCGGGGTGCCGGAAGGTCTTGGACGACCACGCGGCAGCGGTCCCGACGTACTGCACGAGGTTGCCGTCGGCCTGCATCGTGAACGTCTGCTGCCGGCCGGACCCGGATCGCAGGACGGTGCCGGGCAGGATCGTCGTGCCGGCGGGGACCCGGTTCTGGAACGTGTCGAGCTTCCATGTGGTCTTGCCGGCGGTGTCGAGCAGGCGCAGGCTGCCGTCACCGCTGACGGTCAGGGCCTTCGTCGGGGAGCTCTTCGGGCCCCACTGCGCCACCAGCTTGCCGTCCTTGATGATCGACAGCGGCCCCTCCTTCTGGACGACCGTGGCGGCCCCGTACTGGTTCGGGGTGTTCGACGCCCAGAGCACCACGTTGCCGATGCCGTACTCGACGAGGTTGCCGTCGCCCTGCATCACCAGGCGGAACTGCCCGTTCGGGGAGGTCACCTGGTCGCCGGCGCGCAGCCAGGTGCCCGCCGGTGCGGAGCCGGTGTAGGTGGTCGCTGCGTGTGCCGGTGCGGCGACCGCGACGAGTCCCGCGGCCGCGATCGCGACGGCGGTGACGGCCGCGGCGAAGCGTGCTCGTGCCCTGATCATGTGGTGGTCGTCCCTGCTCGTGGTGAGGCCCACCGCGGGCGGCCGAGCGCCAGCGCGGTGCGTGTCCTGTGTCGAGCGGTCCCTGTACAGCTCGACGGTCAAGGGTCGCAGGCCGGGCGCGCCTGGGGTATCCCCCGGTCCGGGGGCGTTGCGCGACGCGGGTCCGTGTGCTCCCGGCGTTCCGGGGACACGACGCGCACATGCGTGCTCAGTCGGCGACGTGTTCGACGCGGCCGTCGCGGGGGCGATGGTTTTACACGATCGAAACAGATTGTGCACAAACGGGGGCCCTCATCCGTGATTGTATGCAATCAACCCCGCTCCTGAGCGCGATCCCACGAGGAACGCCACGCCACACACCGCATCAGGAACCCCCATGTCCCCGATCAGTCCCCGTCGCCGCCGCACGCTCCTCGCCCTGCCAGCGGTCGTCATCGCCGCCACGCTCGCCCTGACCGCGTGCGTGCCCGTCCAACGCTCGAAGGCCGGCGGCACGACCGCCGGCACCGTCACCACCGCACCGATCGGCGACCGCCAGGTCCGCGAGGGCGGCGACCTCGTGATGGCCCTCTCCGCGGAGCCGGACCGTCTCGACCCCACGACCTCGTCGTCGCTGTACACCCGGTACGTCATGGAGACGATGTGCCAGAAGCTGTACGACATCGACGACGAGGGCGCGATCGTCCCGATGCTCGCGACGGCGCTGCCGACGGTGTCCGACGGCGGGAAGACGGTCACGTTCCCCGTCAAGACCGGCGTCCGGTTCGCCGACGGCACCCCGTTCGACGCGGCGGCCGTGGTCACGACGCTCGAGCGGAACCTCACCAAGGCCGACTCCAGCCGGAAGAGCGAGATGGGGCCGGTGTCGGACGTCACCGCGGTGGACGACCACACCGTCCAGCTGCACTACGACACCCCGTTCGCACCGATCACGGCGGCGCTCGCCGACCGCGCGGGCATGGTGATGTCACCGACCGCGCTGCAGGAGGAAGGCGACGGGTTCGGGGACGCCCCGGTGTGCGTCGGCCCGTACAAGTTCGTCAAGCGGGTGCCGCAGACCTCGATCCAGGTGGAGCGCGACCCGGAGTACTACGACACGGCGAGCGCCCACTTCGACACGATCACCTACCGGATCATCACCGACGCCAGCATCCGCGCGGCGAACCTGAAGTCCGGGGACGTGCAGGTGGCGGACACGATCTCCACCCAGGACGTCGACGACCTGCGGAAGCGGAAGGACCTGACCGTCCTGCGCACCGGGTCGCTCGGGTACCAGGGCATCACGGTGAACATCGGCAACCAGGACGGCGTCGGCACGGACCCGCGGCAGATCGACACCCCGCTGGCGAAGCGTGCGGACGTGCGGCGAGCGCTGTCGATGTCGATCAACCGCGCCGAGCTCGTGCAGAGCGTGTTCCACGGCTGGGCGGACGTCGCCTGCTCCCCGGTGCCGGACACGAGCATCTTCGCGAGCGACGCCAGCAAGGCGTGCCCCGCGTACGACCCGGACGCCGCGAAGGAGATCCTGCGGAAGGCCGGCGTGCAGCAGCCGTTCCCGATCGAGATGGAGGTGACGAACACCCCCGACACGGTCCGGTTCGCCCAGGCCCTGCAGGCGCAGGCCCGTGCCGGTGGCTTCGCGATCACGATCACCCCGGTGGAGTACACGACGCTGCTCGACGACCAGACCCGTGGCGACTTCCAGGCGCTGCAGCTCGGTTGGTCGGGCCGCGTGGACCCGCACGGCAACATCGGCGGGTTCCTGGCGACCGGCGGCGGCAACAACTACGCCGGCTACAGCAACCCCGAGGTCGACGACCTGATCGACCGCGCCGCGCAGGCGACCGACGAGCAGGAGCGTGCCGACCTGTACGGGCAGATGACCGAGCTGGTGCAGCGCGACGACCCGATCATCTACCTCTACCGGACCCGGAGCATCACCGGGCTCCGGAACGACGTCGCGGGCGTCTCGACGTACGCCGACGGCGTGGTCCGGCTCAGCCAGGCCGCGTTCGTGGAAGGGACCGACAAGTGATCCGCTACGTGACGACCCGCCTGTGGCAGGCGGCGCTGACCCTCGTGCTCGCGTCCATCGTGGTGTTCGTCGGCGTTCGGCAGCTGCCGGGCGACCCGGCGCTCGCACTCGCCGGTGAGGAAGCGAGCCCCGCCCGCCTCGCCGCGGTCCGGGCCTCGCTCGGCCTCGACGACTCGATCGTCGTGCAGTACTGGCGGTTCGTCGTCAACGCGCTGCAGGGCGACCTCGGCCGCTCGACCCGCACCGGCACCCCCGTCACCGAACTCCTCGGCGCGACGCTCCCGGTCACGCTGTGGCTGGCGCTGTACGCGATCGTCATCGCGGTGCTGGTCGGCGTCGCCCTCGGCACCCTGGCCGAGCGGTACCGCGGCCGCTGGCCCGAGTGGATGGCGAACGCCGCGGCGCTCGTCGGGCTGTCGGTGCCGAACTTCTGGCTCGGGATCCTGGCGATCGTGTGGCTCGCGGCCGGCCTCGGGTGGTTCCCCGCCTCGGGCTACGTCCCGATGACGACGAACCCGCTGAACGCGCTGTACCACCTGACGCTCCCGGCCGTGATCCTCGGCACGTCCCTGGCAGCCGTGATCATGCGGCAGACCCGGGCGTCGATGATCGAGACGATGAAGACCGACTTCGTCCGGACCGCCCGGGCCAAGGGGCTCTCCCGCGGCCGGGTGCTGTTCCGGTACGGCCTGCGGAACTCGATGATCGTGGTCGTCACCATCGTCGGGCTGCAGCTCGGCGGGCTCATCTCGGGCGCCGTCGTCACCGAGCGCATCTTCGCCCTGCCCGGGTTCGGCAAGCTCACACTCGACTCGGTGTTCACCCGGGACTACCCGGTGATCCAGGCCGTCGTCCTCGTCATCACGCTCGGCTACGTGCTCATCAACTTCGCCGTCGACGTGCTCTACTCCGTCATCAACCCGAAGATCCGCGTGGGAGGGACCAAGTGACCACGCTCACCCCGACCGAAGCCGCCGCGTTCGACCTCGGCTCCAGCCGCGGCCGTGTCTGGCGGCAGGTCCGATCGAACCGCCTCGGCATGACCGGGGGCGTCATGCTCGCGGTCGTCGTCCTCGCGGCGCTCACCGCACCGCTCGTCGCCCCGCACGACCCCACCGAGACGCACTTCGACCTGCCGTTCCAGGTGCCGTTCACGGTCGGGTTCGGCCTGGGCACCGACGACCTGGGGCGCGACATCCTGTCCCGCACGCTCTACGGCGTGCAGGTCTCGCTGATCGTCGGCGCGCTGTCCGTCCTGGTGTCCGTCGTCATCGGCACGCCGCTCGGCCTGCTCGCCGGGTACTGGAAGTGGCTCGACGCGGTCATCTCCCGCCTGACCGACGTGGCCCTCGCGTTCCCGTTCCTCATCATCGCGGTCGGCCTCGCCGCCATCAGCGGCCCGAGCCTGTCGAACGCGGTCATCGCGATCGGCGTCTCGCACGTCCCGGCGATGATCCGCATCGTCCGCGGTGAGACGCTCCGCATCACGAGCGCCGACTTCGTCACGAGCGCGAAGACCCTCGACGCCGGTGGCGCCCGCATCATCGCCCAGCACGTGCTGCCGAACTGCGTGTCGGCGATCATCGTGCAGGCGACGGTGATCATGCCGGTCGCCGTGATCGGCGAGGCGCTGCTGTCCTTCCTCGGGCTCGGCATCCAGCCGCCCACGCCGAGCCTCGGCATCATGCTCTCGGACGCCCAGCAGTACCTCGGCCAGGCGCCGTGGGCCGCGGTCGTCCCCGGCATCGCCATCGCCGTCATCTGCCTCGGCTTCAACCTGTTCGGGGACGCCCTGCGCGACGCCCTCGACCCCACCGCCTCCGACCGGAAGTGACACCGTGAGCACCAACCCCGCCTTCGTCGAACCGAGTGCCGAGACCACCCGGCCGGACCTGCTGGGCACGTTCGGCATGGCCGCGTCCACGCACTGGATCGCGACCGCCACCGCGCAGTCCGTCCTGGAGCGCGGCGGCAACGCCTTCGACGCCGCCGTCGCCGGCGCGTTCGTCCTGCACGTCGTGGAACCGCACCTGAACGGCCCCGGTGGCGACATGACCGGGATCTTCGCCACCGCGGACGACCCGACGCCCCGGGTCCTCATGGGGCAGGGTCCGGCTCCGGCCGGCGCGACGCCGGAGCACTTCCGCGCCGAGGGCCTCGACCTCGTCCCCGGCGCCGGGGCACTCGCCGCGGCCGTCCCGGGCGCCGTCGACGCCTGGCTCCTGCTGCTCCGCGACCACGGCACGTGGGAACTCGCCGACGTCCTCGCGCCGGCCGTCGGCTACGCCCGTGACGGGCACCCGATCGCGCCGCGAGTGGCCGCGACGATCGCGACGGTGGAGAGCCTGTTCCGCGACCACTGGCCGTCCTCCGCCGACCGGTGGATGCCGGGAGGCTCGTTGCCGGTCGCCGGGGACGTCGTCCGGAACGAGACGTGGGCTTCCGTGCTCGAGCGGCTCGTCGACGCCGGGTCCGGTCACGACGGGGCCGCAGCGGAGGGCCGCGTCGCCCGGATCGACGCCGCCCGGGACGCCTGGGCCACCGGGTTCGTCGCCGAGGCGATCGACCGCTTCGTGCGGACCCCGCACCGCCACGCCTCGGGCACCGACCACGCCGGGGTCATCCGGGCCGAGGACCTCGCCGCGTTCCGGGCCTCGTACGAACCGGCGACGACGGCCGAATTCCGCGGCTGCACGATCGCGAAGACCGGGCCGTGGGGACAGGGGCCGGCGCTGCTCCAGACGCTGCGACTGCTCGACCCGCTCGACGACGCCCTGCTCGACCCGTCCACCGTCGCCGGTGCGCACACGATCGTCGAGGCGCAGAAGCTCGCCCTCGCCGACCGCGAGGCGTACTACGGCGACGGCGACGTCCCGATGGCCGAACTGCTCTCCGACGCGTACTCCGACGAGCGCCGCACCCTCATCGGCGAGCGCGCCTCGCACGAGCTCCGTCCGGGGTCGGTGTCCGTCGCCGCCGGGGCGCTCCCGCCACTCCGCGAGACGTACACGCCGAGGGGTGAACCCGTCGCCGGTGTCGGCGAACCGACCGTGCCCGGTGCCCGTGGGAACGCGGTCGCGGCCCCCGCCGAGGACGACGCCCTGACCGAGGACCGCGGCGAGCCGATCGTGATGGCGACCGGCGAGACCCGGGGCGACACGGTCCACATCGACGTCGTCGACCACTGGGGCAACATCGTCAGCGCCACCCCGTCCGGCGGCTGGCTGCAGTCCTCGCCGACGGTCCCGGAGCTCGGGTTCTGCCTCGGCACCCGCCTGCAGATGGTCTGGCTCGAGGACGGCACCGCGTCGACGCTGCGCCCCGGCCAGCGCCCGCGGACGACCCTCACGCCGACCCTGGTGCTCCGCGACGGCGCACCCGTCATGGCGCTCGGCTCCCCCGGCGGTGACCAGCAGGACCAGTGGCAGCTGCTGTTCCTGCTCCGGACGATCGTCGGCGGGTACACCCCCCAGCAGGCCATCGACGCTCCCGCGCTGCACACCACGTCCTTCCCGGGCTCGTTCTGGCCCCGGACCTGGACGCCCGGTGGCCTGGTGGTCGAGGACCGCCTCGGCGACGACGTCATCACCGGCCTCGAGGCCCTCGGCCACGTCGTCACCCGCGCCGGTGACTGGTCGCTCGGCCGTCTGTCCTGCGTGACGCGGGACCCCGCCACCGGCGTCCTCGGCGCCGCCGCCAACCCGAGAGGAGCCCAGGGACATGCCACAGGACGCTGACGCACCCATGACCGACCGGACGACGACCGACGGACGCGGGCCGAGCCTCCCGGCCGCCCCCGGCGAGCCCCTGCTCTCCGTGCGTGACCTGCGGGTCGCGTTCGGCAGTACCGAGGTGCTGCACGGGGTCGACCTCGACGTCCGCCGCGGCGAGCGCGTCGCGATCGTCGGCCAGTCCGGCTCGGGCAAGTCGACGCTCATCGCGGCGGTGCTGCGGCTGCTGCCGGGCGCCGGACACGTCACGGGTGGATCGATCCGGCTCGGCGACCTCGACGTGACCGGGGCCGACGAGTCCGCGATGCGGCGCGTCCGCGGCGGCCGGATCGGGCTCGTCCCGCAGGACCCGTCGACCAACCTCAACCCCTCGATGCGCGTCGGGGCGCAGATCGCGGACACGCTGCGCGCCGGCGGGATGCGCGGGCGGGCCACGATCCGCCAGCGGGTGGTCGCCCTGATGACCGAAGCCGGCATCCCGGAGGCGAGCCGGCGCGCGGACCAGTTCCCCCACGAGTTCTCCGGCGGCATGCGGCAGCGCATCCTCATCGCGATCGCGTTGGCCCGCCAGCCGGAGCTGCTCATCGCGGACGAGCCGACGAGCGCACTCGACGTGACCGTGCAGCGGCAGATCCTCGACCACCTGCAGACGCTCGTCGACCAGCACGGCACGACGCTGCTGTTCGTCACGCACGACCTCGGGGTCGCGGCCGACCGGACCGACCGGGTGGTCGTCATGCTCGACGGCGAGGTCGTCGAGCAGGGCGCGCCCGACGACATCCTGCGGAACCCGCAGCACGAGTACACGAAGCGGCTCATCGCGGCCGCACCGGCACTGTCCGGACTGCCGCCCGAGCCGATCGTCACCGGTGAGCCGATCCTCGTCGTGTCGGACCTGGTCAAGGAGTACCGGATCCGCGGTCGAGGCGCGGGGACGCTGCGGGCGGCGGACGGGGTGTCGTTCGCGGTCCGCCGTGGGACGACCACCGCCGTCGTCGGGGAGTCCGGCTCGGGCAAGACGACCGTGGCCCGGATCGTGCTCGGCCTCGAGGCGCCGACGTCCGGCAGCGCCCTGGTCGACGGGCTCTCGATCGGCAGCGCGCGCGGGGCGGAACGACGGGGCGTCCGGCGACGGGTGCAGCCGGTGTTCCAGGACCCGTACGGGTCGCTCGACCCGACGTCCACCATCGAGCGGGTGATCGACGAACCGCTCCGGGTGTTCGGCATCGGCGACCGGGCCGCGCGCACCGAGCGGGTGGCGACCCTGCTCGACCAGGTCGCCCTGCCCCGGGCCGTCGCCCAGCTGCGGCCGAACGAGCTCTCCGGCGGACAGCGTCAGCGTGTCGCGATCGCCCGGGCGCTCGCGCTCGAGCCGGACCTGCTCATCCTCGACGAGGCGGTCTCCGCGCTCGACGTGCTCGTGCAGGAGCAGATCCTCGCCCTGCTCGACGACCTGCAGGACCGACTCGGGTTGAGCTACCTGTTCATCACGCACGACCTCGGGGTGGTCCGGCGGATCGCGGACGACGTCGTGGTGATGCGGCGCGGACAGGTCGTCGAGCGGGGCTCGGTCGCCCGGGTGTTCGACGACCCGCAGGAGCAGTACACGAAGGACCTGCTCGACGCGATCCCGGGCCGGTCCCTCGCGGAGAGCGCGGTGTGACGAGCGTCCCGGCCGGTTGTGGGACGCTTGGCCCCGTGCTGAACGGAGCCGGTGTCCTCGACGCGATCCGCCGCGACATCGTCGCGGGGGACCTGTTGCCCGGCACCCGGGTGACTGAGGCGTTCCTGGCGGAGCGCTACGGCGTCTCCCGGGTGCCCGTGCGCGAGGCGCTCCGCGGGCTCGAGGGCGAGGGCTTCGTCGTGTCGCAACCGAACGTGGGCTCGCGCATCGCGGCGATCCCCGTCGACGAGGCCGACGACCTGTTCGCGGTGCGTGAGTCGCTCGAGGTCGCCACCGCCAGGCGTGCCGCGACCCGTGCCAGGACACTGTTCGACGGCGACACCCCACCGGCGGACTGGTGGCGGGTGCGCCGGGAGCTCGGCGTGGTCCTCGACACCGGGGACCGAGCGGTGGAGCACGACGACCTCGGGCAGCTCGTCGACCTCAACGACCGCTTCCACTTCCTGGTCGCCGAGCTCTCCGGCAGCACCACGCTCGCCACGCTGCTCCGCCAGCTCTCGCGGAAGATCGAGTGGCTGTACGCGATGGACACCTTCTCGCGCGGCAAGCGGCTCTGGCCCGAGCACCGACAGATCCTGTCCGCGATCGACGCCGGGGACGTCGAGACGGCGGTCGCGCGCATGGCAGCGCACGTCCAGCAGAGCCGCGTCGGGTACGCGGCACGGACCCCGGACCGCGCCCGGTGACCGTGCCGTCGACCTCCTGCACCAGGGTGCCGTCCGCCTGCGTCGAGCGCGCCGGCTGACGACCGGAGGCGCGGGCCGTCAGGCGGTGGCGGCGACGGGCTTCATCCAGAACGGCGACCAGTGGTACCCGTCGGGGTCGTCGAACTGGCGTTGGTACATGAACGGGTAGTCGTCAGTGTCGCCGATCCTGCCGCCCGCAGCGGCCGCGCGTTCGACGAGCTCGTCCACGGCCTCCTGGCTGGGCAGGTCGAACGACACCGTCGTCTTCGAGGGGGTGTCCGGGCCGCCGATCAGGTCCTCGGTACCGCCGACGCTGGCGTACATCTCCCGACTGGCGAGCATGACGTACTGCTCGGGGGCGATCGCGAAGCAGGACACGGCGTCACCGGACATCTCGGCGTTCTGCGTCCACCCGAGCGCCGTGTAGAACGCGGTCGCACGCTCGACGCTCGCGACCGGACAGCTGATGAAGAGGGTCATGCGCGCAACACTCCTGCTGCCGAGGTCCCCCGTCAAGGCGTCACCGCACCTGCGATGCAACGATTGCATTGACTAACGAACACAAATGTTGCCCATACGTGCGCTGCGGTCCATCAGACCGTCGGCATGCCCGGGTAGCCCGTCGGCGTGACCCACACCAGCGACGACACCACCTCGCGACTACTCGCCAGGGCGTTCCGGAGCGACCGGGTGTTGCCGGGGTGGATGTGCCCGCGGAGCACGTCCGAGGGGCCGGCCGGCAGCGCACGAGCGAGCTGGCGCAGGACGAGCGGCCCGTACCCGTGCCCGCGGTGCTCGGCGTCCAGGACGATCTCCTCGACCGTGAACCCGGTGAAGCCGTCCACGTCGTCCCGCGCCGCAGCGACGACCCCGGCGGTGCGTCCGGCGATCACCACGTCGAACAGCAGCCCTTCCTCGTCCGCGTCGGCGAGCGAGTCCTGGTCGGCGGCGGTCGCCCACTGGTCCAGGTCCGGCTCCGAGCGCCGTAGCCCGTCGTAAGCATCGGCGACTCGGACCGCGGCGCCGGCCGGCTCGGCCCGGACGAGTTCGACGTCCACACCGGTGCTCGCGGCGCCGGCGGCCACCCGCGCGACCGGGGCCGCCACCACGAGCAGGTCCGGCACGGCGGTGAACCCGTCCGACGCCGGCGCCGACCGCTGGTCGCCGGGCAGGTGCACACGGAGGCACAGCGGAGCGAACTCCCGGTGGGCGATGAGCACCTCGGCGAGTTCTGCGATGCCGGCGGCGTCCGGGGTCACGTCCGTGGCGATCACGTCGACGAAGGGCTTCGCGATGTCCCGTCCGCGGAACCGGATGCCCGTGATGGCCCAGTGCCCGGACGACAGGTCGAGGCGTCGGTTGGCCCACAACAGTGGATCGGCGACGGGGAGCTGCACGGCATCGCGGACGGCTGCACCCCAGGAGGCGTCACCGACCAGGGCGAGCGCAGGGGCCGCCGACGCCGCCAGGTCCTGACGCCAGGACGGGTTCCAGTCCCGCAGCTGTGCCGGGGACCAGGTCTCGAGTGCCGAGTGGACTGCGGTGTCGGTCATCGGACCCGACCCTAGGGCCCGACGACCGGCGCACGCTAGAGCGTCGGCACGACCACCGCGCGGCCACTGAGCTCGCCGGCCTCGAGCTTCCGGTAGGCCTCGAGCGCGTCGGCCAGGGCGAACCGCTCGATGTCCGGCTCGATCTGACCCGCGCGGTACATCGCGACGACGTCGTGCAGGTCCTCGATCGTGCCCCAGTAGGTGTTCGTGATGGTCGACTCGTACGGCGTCGAGAAGAAGTTCCACTCGGTGGTCCCGCCGGCGATCCCGACGACGGTGAACCGGCCGCCGACGGCCATCGACGCCTGCGCGGTCTGGATGGTCGGGGTGACACCGACGAAGTCGAACGCGGCGTCGACGCCGGTACCGCCCGTGATCTCGCGGATCCGGGCGACCTGGTCGGGTCCGCTCGGCACGGTGATCGCGCCGCGCTCGGCGGCGCGGGCCATCGCGTCCTCCTTGGTGTCCGTCGCGATGACGGTCGCACCGGTGAGGGCGGTGAGGATCTGGACGGCGATCTGCCCGAGTCCGCCCAGGCCGACGACGAGCGCGTACTTGCCGCCACCGGCCAGGTTCGGCAGGGCGTTCTTGATCGCGTGGTACGGCGTCAGGGCGGCGTCACTGAGGGGTGCTGCCGCGATCGGGTCGGCGTCTCCAAGCGGGACGAGGTTGCGTGCCGGCACGACGACGTACTCGGCCATCCCGCCGTCGCGGCCCAGGCCGATGCCGGCGTACGGGTTGGTGGCCGTGTTCTCGCAGTAGGTGTCCTGCCCCTTCGAGCAGTACCGGCAGTGCCCGCAGCCGACCGGCCCGTAGACCAGGTACGCGTCGCCCACGGTGAAACCGGTGACGCCCTCGCCGACGGACTCGACCCAGCCGGAGTTCTCGTGGCCGAGGACGAACGCGGGCCGCTGTGCGCCGGGCTGCCCCTCCTGGAACTCACGGTAGACGGCGACGTCCGAGTGGCAGGCACCGGCGCCGGCGACCTTGAGGAGGACCTCGCCCGGACCCGGCGCGGGCTTCTCGACGTCGGTCAGGGACGGGGAGGTCTGGTACTGCTCGAAGACGACTGCACGCATGGCCCAAAACTACACCTGTTGCCGAAATCGCCGTCGGACCGGAGGACGCGCGACAGTCCGCCTTGCGCACCACCTGAGCCCCGGGAGCCGTCAGCCTGCGTCTTCCCCGGGAACCGGTTGCGAGAACGAGCGTTCTCCGATTGACTCGGCACCGAGGGTCGCACCCGGCCCACACCCCGAACGAAAGGAGCGGCCATGCCCACGCGCACCGCACGCACCGCCTGGAACGGTGGCCTCAACGACGGTTCCGGCCAGGTCGAACTCTCCAGCTCGAAGGTCGGCACGTACGACGTGTCCTTCCCGAAGCGCGCCGCTGACGAGGCCGGCGGCACCACCAGCCCCGAAGAGCTCATCGCCGCAGCGCACTCCGCCTGCTACGCCATGCAGTTCTCCGCCGTCCTCGGCGAGGCCGGCGGCACCGTCGAGTCCCTCGACGTCAAGGCCGACGTCTCGCTCGGCCCGGACACGGCCGGCTTCAAGCTCACCGGCATCGTCCTCACCGTGCACGGCGAGGTCACCGGCATCGACGAGGCGACCTTCCTGAAGGCCGCCGACGAGGCCAAGGCGACCTGCCCGGTCAGCAAGGCCCTGACCGGCGTCGACATCGAACTGCACGCCACGTTCGAGCAGTAAGCAGCGCGCACCGCACTGACGGGAGGCTCCCCACCGGTCCGGTGGGGAGCCTCCCGTCAGTCGTCCCACCCGGCACCAGGCGGCGCACGAGGACGGCAGGCACAATGGTCCGATGGCCGAACCGCTCCCTCCCGGCCCCCGGCCGGGCCGTCCACCCCGTCCGCGCCCGAAGGCCCGGAGCGTCGCCCAGCACGACATGCGGGACGTCCGCGCGCGACTGCGCGGCACGATCTACGAGCACGTCACGCCCGACACCCGCTCACTGCGGGAGCAGTACTCGGCCCGGCAGATCGTCGACTTCTGTCTCGACCTGACCGAGGTGATGCTCGCCTCCGGCGCCGACACCCGGAGCGTCGAGACCGCCGTGATCGCGGTGGCGACGAAGTGGAACCTCGCACCGCTCGACCTGGACTTCTCGGGCAGCTCGGTGACGATCCAGTACTCGCCGACCGAGGGCCCGCCGCTCGTCAAGATGCGCAGCACGCGCTCCGACGGCGCCGACCTCGGACGGCTGACGTGGGCGAACCAGATCGTCGACGACGTGATCCACGACGACCGGGACATGACCAGCGCGGTGAGCGCCCTCGTGGCGGTGCTGCGGATGCCACCGCGGTGGCCGATGTGGCTCGCCGACGTCGGCTTGTCGGTGCTCGGGACCTCGATCGCACTGCAGGCCGGTGGTGGTTGGCGGGCCGGCGTCGGGGCGTTCGTCCTGATGCTCGGCATCATCGTCTCCGGCCGGTGGCTGACCGGCCGCGGGTACCCGCAGTTCTTCGTCTCGGGCGCGCAGGGGGCGGTGGCGTCGGTGATCGGCACGCTCGCGATCTGGGCGGGTGTGCTCACGCCGACCGGTGCGGCGACGATGGTGGCGGCCCTCGTGGTGCTCCTGCTGCCACACGTGCAACTGGTGACGTGGGCGCAGGACGCGATCTCGGGGTTCCGCGCGATGGCGGTCGCCCGGGCGTTCACCATCGGCATGCTCATCGCGGCGATCGTCGTCGGGGTGCCGGCGGGCATCGCCGTGACGCACTGGCTCCGGCTCGAGGTCGAGCCGTCCGGCATCGTCACCCAGGCCCTGCCGCTCTGGGCGTCGCTGTCCCTGACCGTGGCGTCGGCCGGGGCGAACTGCTTCGTGCAGCAGGCCAGCGCGCGGGTGATCCCGGTCGCGGTGGTGTTCTCGGTCGCGGCGGGGGCGGCGCTCTGGCAGCTCAAGGAGTTCGGCCTGCCGCTGCTCGGCGCGACGTTCCTG
The DNA here is from genome assembly GCF_030407555.1 of Curtobacterium sp. APC 4022. NCBI lineage: Bacteria > Bacillati > Actinomycetota > Actinomycetes > Micrococcales > Microbacteriaceae > Curtobacterium > Curtobacterium sp. APC 4022. Next base: position 79,223 of record NZ_JASDDD010000006.1, on the reverse strand, counting down.
GCGGCGGTGCTGCTCGGCGTGCTCTCGACCTACGCGGCCGTCCGGATGCGCACGGCCGTGTCGGCGATCGCGGTGCCGGCGTTCTGCGGGGCGCTGCTGCCCGGTGTCGCGGTGTCGAACGCGCTGCTCAACGTGATGAGCGGGTCGTCGAGTTCGGTGCTGGACTTCGGGTCGGCGGTGACCGTGGCGCTCGCGATCGGGGCCGGACTGGTGCTCGGCGGGCTCTTCGCGACCCCCGGGGCCCGGCGTGCCCTGCGTCGGGGACGGCGGATCGAGGTGCACTCGGTGCACAGCGACACCACCGCGCTGCCGGTCATCCGCGACTCCGGCTACGACCCGGGCAACGGCAGCGTGCCGCGCTGGTGAGCCGGTCGCGGCGCCGGGATTCGCGCTGAGCGACACGACGCGGGCACGGGGCCGCGCGCGGTGTCGCCCAGCGCGAACCTCGGCAGCCCGCAGCCGGAGCCTGAGCCGGAGGCGCTAGCTCGCGTCCGAGACGGCCTTCGACACGTCGGTCGGGGCGTCGTACTCGCCGTCCGGGATCGCACGGAGCGCCTCGAGCACGTCGTCGGGGGCGTTCTCCTTCTCGGCGGTCGACACGACGTCGTCCTTCGAGGCGGGGTAGTCGATGCCGCTCAGGTACTTCTGGATCTGGATGGGGTTCGGTGCTGCCACGATCGTTCCTTCCGTTGGGCTTCCCGGCGTACCCGGGCTCCCCTCGGCGACGTCCCAGCGGGTGCGGTCGGCGGCCAACACGGAACGAGCCGACCCGGCGGAGGCCGACCCGTCAGACCGACCAGGTCTCGTCGTCGGACCAGGACACGTCGCCCCAGGTCGACAGCCGGCGCTGCGCGGTCGCCTCGTACCGTTCCATCCAGCCGCGCTCGAGGCGGGCGACGGCTCGGTCGAAGGCCGCGACCAGGTCGAGGTCGCTGCGCAGGAGCGCCTGCAGCTGCAGCCCCTCGTACAGGGCGATGAGCTGCTCGGCTCCGCGGCGCGGGTCCATCGTGTGCGGGGCTCGTCCGACCGCGATGTCGTGCTCCAGGCCGCGCTTCACCTGCGAGAAGAACAGCTGGTAGCGCGACCGGAGGTAGCTCGACATGGCGTGCTGGGGGTTGCCGGCGACGCTGAGCAGTGCGACGAGCAGACGCATCAGTGCCGGGTCGTCGGCGTTCGAGGCCACGATCGCGCGGAGGAGCTCGACGGTGCTGCCGTTGCCGACCTCGCGGGTGACCTCGTCCATCCGGGCGCCGTTCCACCGGTCCACCGCTGCCAGGACGAGCCCGTCCCACGACGGGAAGTGCTGCTGCAGCTCGTGCGTCGAGATGTCCAGCCGCTCGGCGACGTGTTCGGCGCGTGCCTCGTGGAAGGGCACGTCACGGAGCAGGTCGACGGTGGCACCCACGATCCTGATCCGCAGGTGCAGGGTCGCCGCAGCCGCAGCGGCAGCCATCGTGTCGGCGCTGGTGTCCTCGAGCATCGTGCCCTCCGTGTCCGGGACGCACGGTCAGGTCGTGGCCGTCGCGTCCAGGCGGTGCGGACGTCCTGTCCGCACGTCGATCTTGGCGGAGATCGGGGGTCCGGCGCATCCCCGGTCCGGGGGTCGGCAACATGGGGGACAAGCGGAGGCGTTCGGCGGCCACTGCCTGGGCGTGTCCGCGGCGGGGTGTGTGACGATGCCGGGATGTCCCCGAACGACTCCACCGCACAGGGCCTGGCGACCATGGCGTCCGCCGGGTTCGAGTTCGCGAGCACCCCGGAGCAGGTGGCGCACGACGTCCGCACGATGTGGGAGCACCTCGGCCGCCCGGAGGGTGCGTTCGAGGCCGCCGCCGCCGCGATCGCCGTCCTGCCGCAGCGGCCCGAGGTACCGGTCGCGCTGCAGGCCCGGCGTCGGGAGTTCGAGCAGGCCGTCGGCATCAACCCCGTCGAGGTCGAGCTGGCCGCGGCCCTCGCAGCGCGCGAGCTGCTCGAGTCGATGGCGCGGACCTGCGGCACGCACTGACGGGCCGCCGACACGCGGCTGGTCCCACCGCATGACGGGAGGCCCGTGGCTGAGCAGCCACGGGCCTCCCGTCATGCGCGGCGTCGCCGCCGGGTCACCGACTACGGCGTGGGCATGCCGCCGTCGACGTGCAGCGTCTCGCCCACCACGTAGGACGACTCCCCGCTGGCGAGGAACACGAACGCCGGCGCGAGCTCGGCGGGCTGGCCCCAGCGGCCGAGGTAAGTCTGCTCGCCCGCGGACGGCAGCGCGTCGGACGGCTGGCCGCCGGCCGGCTGCAGCGGGGTCCAGATCGGACCCGGTGCGACGGCGTTGACGCGGATGCCCTTCGGCGCGAGCTGCGCGGCCAGGCCCTTCGCCAGGTTGTTCACGGTCGCCTTCGTGGCGGCGTAGTGCACCAGGTGCGGGGACGGTGCGTACGCCTGGATCGACGTGGTGTTGATGATCGTCGAACCCGGCTTGAGGTGCGGCACGGCGGCCTTCGTGATGCGGAACGTCGCGTACGCGTTCGTCTTGAAGGTCTCGTCGAACTCGTCGTCGGAGATCTTCGTGATGTCGTCGACGTTCTGCTGCTTGCCGGCGTTGTTGACCAGGATGTCGAGGCCGCCGAGCTCCTGCACGGCCGTCTCGACGAGCTGCTCGCAGAACGCCAGGTCCTTGATGTCCCCGGGCAGGGCGACGGCCTTGCGACCGGCGGCTTCGATGAGGGCGACGATGCGGTCGGCGTCCTCCTGCTCCTCGGGCAGGTAGCCGATGGCGACGTCGGCGCCTTCACGGGCGTAGGCGATGGCGACGGCCGCGCCGATGCCGGAGTCGCCGCCGGTGATGAGCGCCTTGCGACCCTCGAGACGGCCGGAGCCGCGGTAGGTGTCCTCGCCGTGGTCGGCCGGGACGTTCTCCGCCATCTCGGCGTCGGTGCCGGCACCCTCGAGGTACTGCTCGTCCGGCTTCTTGTCGGCGTAGAGCTTCGTCGGGTCCTGCATGGTGTACTGGTCGATCCGCTGGTCCGTCATGGCTGCGACGGTACGCACGGCCGCTCCGGTCCCCGTTCAGGAGGCTGTCCCCCGCCGCGCAGACCGGCTGCTGCCGCGTGGACCCGCAGTGGGCCGCCCTCAGACCGGGCGGTACACCGCGATCGGCGGGGCGTCGTCACCCTGGTCCTCGGCGTCACCGGTCCGCGACCAGGTCCGGCCGTCGTGGTCGATGGTCGCCGGCAGGTCGCCGTGCACGATCATCCGCACCGCCGGTTCGTCGCCGTCGATCAGGTCGACGCCGTGCGCCGCGTTGTCTCCGGTGCTGTCCACCACGTACTCCGCCATGCGTCCGACGGTACGCGAGGCGACGCCGTCCGGCCCGGGCTCCGGCAATGTCACGGTCCGGTGACGGTGCGGAACCGTTTCGGTAACACCCGTCGCCCAGCCCGGGAGGGGCGGCTACGGTCGAGCGAGTGACTCCCAGGACTGTGATGACGATCGGCGCCGTGGCGCTCGCCCTCGTGGTGGGCAACGGCCAGGCGGTCGACCACTGGTCCGGCCAGGACGCCGACCGCGCTGCTGCCGCTGAGCCGACCGCGTCCGCGACCCGCACCGCCGATCCCGTGCCGACCTGGCGTCCGGTGTCGTCCGGCGCGCTGAAGTCCGTCGACGCCGTCGAGCTCCGCGCCGAGTCGATCGTGTTCCGCTCCGACGACCACACCGTCACGACCGTGTCGATGCGCGACGCAAAGCACACCGTCTCGGTCCTCAACCGCATCCTCGGCACCCCCGCACGCACGCAGACCGCCGTCGGCGACGCCGGTCGCTGCGTGCCGGCCAGCACGACCTCGACGTGGGGCGGTGCGATCCGCGTCGCCGCGTTGGCGGAGCCCGGCACCGCCGGCAACCGGGTCGAGGTCCGCGTGCTCCGCGACCACGTCCGCTCCCGTCTCGGCGCGGTCATCGAGCTCTCCGGGCCGGACGGGGTCCAGGTCGGCGACGACGTCTCCGACCAGATCGACGACGCACCGGCGAGCGACCGCGAGTCCCTCGGGTCGGACGACGCCCAGGCGTGGCAGCTCCTGCTGCAGCGCGGGTGGACCGACGACAGTGACCACGATGGCGACCGCGGGACCGGCGGCCACCACGGCACCGAGGGCGACGGTGCAAACGGCGACGGTGCCAACGGCGTCTCCGTCCTGACCGACGACTCCACCGTCACCGTGATCGGGTCGCCGATGCCGATCCGCCCCGCCCGCGGCTGCTGAGGCCCCGCGGCAGCTGCGGTTCAGACCCGGATCGTCGCGATCACCGGGAAGTGGTCGCTCGCGAACCACGTCTCCGGCCCGTCGTGGTCGATCCGCACCCGGTCGACCGCAGTGACGTCACGCGTGAACACCCAGTCGATGCGCTCCCCGGTCGCCACCGGCGGCTGCCAGTCGTTGAAGGACGCCGTGTGGTCGTCCGGGTCCCCCGCCACGCTCCAGGCGTCGGTGTAGCCCGCGTCCGCGAACACCTGCGAGGCCGCACCCGCCCCGGCCGGCTCGTTGCAGTCCCCCGCGAAGAGCACCGGGCCGTCGACGACCGACAGCCGCTGCACGACGAGCGCGGCACTGCGGGCGCGGACCTCGTCGCCGTGCGGGCCCTGCTCGTGGTCCATGTGCGTCGTCAGCAGCGTGAACGCCGGACCCTCGGCATCGAGGAACCGCGCGTGGTTCGCGATCCGCGGGTACAGGCTGTCCCAGGTGTTCGAGACGGGCTCGTCCGGGGTGTCCGACAACCAGAACGATCCGGAGTCGACGGGGCGGAACCGGTCGCGCCGGTAGAACACCGCGGCGTGCTCTCCCGCCGTACCGCCCTCTCTTCCCTGGCCGACGGCGTCGTGGTCCGGCAGGCCTTGGCGGAGGGCGTCCATCTGGTGGTCGAAGGCCTCCTGCACGCAGAGCAGGTCGGGGTCGTGGCGGCGGATGACGTCGAGGACGACGGGCAGTCGGGCGGGCCAGTCGTGCACCGGGTCCGGGTTCTTGATGTTGTAGGTCATGAGGGTGATCGGGCGTGCGGTGCTGGTCACCCCTCGAACCTACCCAGGCGGCGCCCGGAGCCCTCGCTGCCTTCGCCTGCCGGACCGACCAGGGTCCGCCGGAGCGTCAGCACGCCGTCCCGAGCGCGCGACTTCGCCGTGCCGGTGGGGACCCCGAGCGCTCGCCCGAGCTCGGGGCCGGACAGGTCGGCCAGGTAGCGCAGGACCACCGCGTGCCGCTGTCGCTCCGGCAGCGTGCCCAGTGCCCGGCGGAGCGCCTGTCGGTCGAGCACGGCCTCGGCGCGGTCCAGTGAGCTGTGGTCGAGTGCCTCGTGGTCGCGGATGCCCAGACGCCGGTCCCGCTCGCGGTCCGCCTGGGCCTTCCGGACCCGGTCGATCGCCCGCCGGGTCGCGATGGTCCGGATCCAGGCGATCACCGGGTGTGACGGGTCGTAGCGGGGGGCGAGCCGCCAGACCTCGAGCATCACGTCCTGCGTGACGTCCTCAGCGAGCCAGGCGTCGTGCAGCTGGCGCCGGGCGACCTGCAGGACGAGCGGCCGGAACCGTTCGTCGATCCGGCGGAAGGCCTCCCGGTCCCCCGCGGCGACCCGCAGCAGCAGGGCGCGCTCCTCGTCCCGTCGTCGGCGCAGCTCGTCATCCACGTCCCGTAATGTGACATGCCAGTCTGGATGACAGCGGCGAGACGTGGCCGACCGGCCGGCGTCAGTTGATGCAGACGCCTTCCTGGCCGTACTCGTGGACGGCGGTGGACGACGGGCTCGGCTCGGCGGGCGCCGTCGTCGGCTTCGGCGCGGCGGCCTCCTTCGACGGCTCCGCCGGGGCGGGCGTCGACGTGCCCGGCTGGGCGGCGGCCTGCGGCGTCTTGCCGTCGGTGCCGAGCACCAGGGTGACCCCCTGCACGGCGGTGCTCTGGACCGGCACCGCGCCGGGCACGACGGCGACCAGGGCCTTGGCCTGCGCCTCCATGCCGACCGGGTACTGCACCATCGTCGTCGCCGTGGTGTCCGAGGAACCCGGGGCACCGACCTGGAAGCCACGACCCGCGAGCACCCCGGAGGCGGCGGCCGCGGCACCCGTGACGCCGCTGCCGTTCGAGACCGTCACCGAGACGGACCCGGCCGCAGCCGCGGTCGCCTGCGTGTACGCCGGCGGCTCACCGACCAGGCTCTGCACGAACGCGGGCATGCCGGCGGTGTCGACCTCGACGATCGACAGCGCCGAACCGTTCGGGTAGATCGTCGGGGTGCCGAGGATCGGGATCGTCGCCGACTTGATGTTCGACGGCCGCAGGTTGCTCATCTGCCGCGCCAGGGTCAGCATGTCGAGCCCCTGGTCGGTCTCCACCGAGCTGCCGATCGCGTCGATGATGTTCGTCGTCTTCACCGGGTTGAGCAGGGTGCCGGCGGACAGGATCTTCCGCGCCTCCTGCGACAGGAAGTACTGCTGCCGGACCTGGCGGTCGAGGTCACCGTTCGGCAGACCGTGCCGCTGCCGGACGAACGACAGGGCCTGCGCCGCGTTGAGCTCCGAGACGCCGGCCGGCAGGTCGACACCCGAGAAGTCGTCCTGGGCGGCCTGGTTCAGACAGACGTTCACCGGACCGAGCTGCTTGACGATCTCGTAGAACCCGAGCAGCGAGACGCGCACGTAGTGGTCGATCGTCAGCCCGCTGAGGCCCTGGATCGTCGCGATGAGCTTCTTCGCGCCGCCGGTGTCCCCGCCGCCGTTCATCGTGCCGTACGAGAACGCGCTGTTGAGCTTGCCCTTGCCGACGCCCGGGATGTCCACGTACGAGTCGCGCGGGAACGAGATCATCGTCGCGCTCCGGCCGTCCGCGGCGATGTGCAGCACGATCATCGTGTCCGTGTTGGTCGCGCCGCCGTCGGACTGGGTGTTGAGCTCCGCCATCTGCTCCGGCGTCGCGTTGTCCGGACGGTGGTCGTCGCCGACGAGCAGGATGTTCATCGCGCGGCCGTCGACGTCGTCCTTCGCGGGCGGCGCGCTGCCGATCGCGTCCACCTTCGTGACGCTGCTGGCCAGGCGGTTGTACGCGTACGCCGCGTACCCGCCGCTCAGCAGCACAGCCATCGTGAGGACGCCGGCGAGCGCAGGGAAGACGACTCCCCAGTGGCGCTTGCGGCGTCCGTGGCGGGGCGGCACGGCGCGATCGGCCCGGCGTGGCCTGGTCTCCTCGGGTGCGTTCGTCACGGGGAGAACCATAACCGTGGAGCGCGCAGATGACATGGATTCCGGCTGGACGACCTGTACGCACCGTTCCGGGAGGCCCGGTGCCGGACGTGCGCACCGCCTCCCGTCCACCCATGCTCGCCCCGTACTGTCGGTCGCGTGTTCCTGACCGTCGTCGCCGTCTGCTGCGCCGCCGTGGCGGTCCCCCTGCTGGTGAACGGGGCCCGTGCGTTCCGGCGCGGCGCACGGAGCCTGACCCGGTTGCTGGCGCTCGTCGCCGGGCTGGCCGTCCTGGCGCTCGGCGTCCTGGTCGCGGTCCTCGCAGCCGTCGGGACCACGGTGAGCACGGCGCTGCTCGTGCTGGTCCTGGCACTGGCGGGGTACCTGGCGCTGGTGTTCGCCGTGTTCCTCGGCGCCGCGGTCGCGTACGGCCACGTCCGGGTCACGGAGGAGGCCGAGTCACTGGTCGTCCTCGGCTGCGGGCTCGTGCACGGTGCGGTCTCGCCGATGCTGCGGTCCCGCCTGGACCGCACGCTCGAGGTGTTCCACCGCTCCGTCGCCGCCGGCCGCACGCCGGTCGTGGTGCCCTCCGGCGGCCAGGGCGAGGACGAGGACCGCACCGAGGCCGACGCGATGGCGGAGTACCTGGTCGCGCACGGTGTGCCCGCCGGACTGGTGCACCGGGAGGGCCGGTCGACGAACACCCGCGAGAACCTCCGGTACTCCGCCGACGTGCTGCGCGACGCCGGCTTGCACGGCCGGACGCTCGTCGTCACGAACGACTACCACGTGATGCGCACCGCGATGACGGCGCGACGGACGGGCCTCGACGCCCGGGTGCTCGGGGCGCCGACGGCCAGGCAGTCGGTGCCGAGCGCGTTCCTCCGCGAGTTCGCGGCCGTGCTCGTGATGCACGGGTGGTGGCACCTCGGGGCACTCGCGGCGATCGTGGTGCTGTGGGGCGTGGGGCTCGCGACCGGGCTGCTCCCAGCCTGAGCGACCGCCCTCTCAGCTCCGCTCGGTGCCCGCCGCTCAGCTCCGCTCGGTGCTCACGTCTCAGCTCCGCTCGGGCAGCAGGTGCACGGCCTCCATGGCCAGCTCGGCGGCGATCGGGTCCTTCGCACGCACCGCGTCACGGAGGTCCGCGATCCGGGGTGTGACGACGTCGACGGGCACGACCTCGGCGATCTCGGGCACGCGGAGCTTGAACGACAGCCCGTCGGTCGTCGCCTTGCAGAGCTGCGCGAGCGAGGCGTTGCCGCACGCGTCCGCCCACATCGCGTAGACGTCGGCGCCGTCGTGCGCCAGGGCCGCCTGCTCGCCCTTACCGAGTCGTGTGAGCACCTGGTCGAGCGTCGCCACGACCCGGCGGCGCTCGGCGTCGGTGAAGCGCGGGACCGCCAGCCGGACGACACCGCCGTAGATCACGCCGAGGGTCTGGTACGCGTCGAGCAGCTCGGTCTTGGTGGGGGCGGCGACCCGGGTGTACCGGTTCGGCGCCATCTCGACCAGTCCGGCGCGGGCCAGTTCGGCGAGCGCTTCGCGGATCGGGGTGCGGGAGACACCGAGCCAGGCGATCAGGTCGTCGTCGTTGAGGCGTTCGCCGGGCTCCAGGGTGCCGTCCATGATCGCGTCGCGGATCTTGTCCTGGACGGTGTCACGGAGGAGCTTGCGCTCGGCGGCCGGCTGCGTGGAGGGTACGGGCATGCGCTCAGCGTGTCACATGTCACGCGGTCGGCGCGAGAGGCGCGACGGCCACCAGGCCCGACGACCGAGGTCGAGCACGAGCGCCGGGACGAGCAGGGACCGGACCACCACGGTGTCGAGCAGCACCCCGAACGCGACGACGAAGGCGATCTGCACGAGGAACAGGATCGGGATCACCCCGAGGGCCGCGAAGGTGGCGGCGAGCACGACCCCCGCAGAGGTGATCACCCCACCGGTGGCCCCGAGCCCGCGCAGGACGCCCTCGCGCGGACCGTGGCGGAGCGTCTCTTCCCGCACCCGGGTCATGAGGAAGATGTTGTAGTCCACGCCGAGCGCCACCAGGAACACGAACGAGAACAGCGGCACGGACGGGTCGGCTCCGGGGAAGTGGAACAGGTGGTCGAAGACGAGCGCGCCGACGCCGAGTGCCGCCGCGAAGGACACGATGACGCTGCCGATGAGGACGAGCGGTGTCACGATGCTCCGGAGCAGCAGCATCAGGATGAGCAGGATCACGCCCAGGACGACGGGGATGATCAGGGTGCGGTCGCGGATGCCGGTGTCGTTCGTGTCGATCGCGGTCGCGGTGACCCCACCGACGCGGGCACCGGGGTCGACCCGTTCGACCGCGGTGCGGAGCTGTCGGACGGTCCGCTCGGCCGCGGCGGAGTCGGCCGGGTCGGCGAGGGTCGCCTCGAGGAGCACCTGGCCGCGTGACACGGTCGGGTCGGCAGCCGGGGCGCCGGTGGCAGTGCCGGTCGTCGTGCCGGCGGCGTCCGCGCCGACCGGAGTGGTGCCGGAGGGTGCGTCCTTCGCGGCCGCGGTGACACCGTCGACCCCGTCCACCCCGGTGACCGCGTCGGCGAGCCGGTCGATCCGGTCCGCGTCGCCGAGCACGAGCGCCGGGCTGCCGGAGCCGCCGGGGAAGTGGTCCGCCAGCACGGTCTGGCCGTCGCGGGCCTGCGACTGCCCGATCACCAGGTCGCTCTGCGGTACCCCGTCGGCGCGCAGCCCGAGCAGGCCCGTGCTCATCGCCAGGAGCCCGACCGTGCAGACGATCCAGACCAACCGGGAGCGCCGCCCGACGAGCCGGCCCACCCGGGCCCAGAGTCCCCGGGCGTCCGGGCCGGTGAGCACCGGGTGGGCGCTGCCGAACGCGGGGCGCAGCGGCCAGAACGCGGCGCGCCGGAAGCAGAGGAGGAGCGCGGGCAGCAGGGTGAGGGCGGCGAGCACGCTGAAGGCGATGCCGATCGCCGCGACCGGGCCGAGCGCCTTGTTCGAGTTGAGGTCCGACAGCAGCAGGCACAGCACGCCGACGATGACCGTGCCGCCCGAGGCGATGATCGGCTCGAGGCTGCCGCGGAGTGCTGCCTTGGTGGCGTCCCACCCGGTGCGGTGGTCGCGGAGGGCCTCGCGGTACCGGGACGTGTAGAGGAGCGCGTAGTCGGTCGCGGCCCCGATCACCAGGATCGAGAGGATGCCCTGGACCTGCCCGTTCACGGTGACGACGCCGGCCTTCGCCAGCGCCCAGACGACGAGGATCGACGCGGTCAGGGCGAACACGGCGGTGGCGAGCACCAGGAACGGCAGCAGCGGCGAGCGGTAGACCACGATGAGGATGACGAGCACCGCGAGGAGCGCGACCCCGAGCAGCAGGCCGTCGATGCCCGCGAACGCCTCGGTGAGGTCGGCGGTGAAGCCCGCCGGACCGGTGACGTACCCGCGCAACCCGGTCGGCAGGGCGTCGTCCACGTCCGCCCGGATCGCTGCGACCGCGTCCCCGGTCTCGGCCGAGGCGGTCAGCGTGGCGACGACCTCGACCGCGTCGCCGTCCCGGCTCGGGATCACCGGGCTGACCTGGTCGACGTCGTCCCGGTCCCCGAGGGCCTCGGCGATCCGGTCGGCGGCGGCGTTGTCGGCGGAGGTCAGCCCGCCGTCCCGCTCGAGCACGACGATGGCCGGCGCCCCGCTGGCGTCCCGGAAGGCACTGCTGCGGTCCTGCACCGCGGTGGCGTCGGCGGAGGCCGGCAGGAACGAGGTCTGGTCGTTCGTGGAGACCTCGGAGATCCGCCCGAAGAAGGGGCCGCCGACCGAGGCGACGACCAGCCAGACGAGGATGACGAGGGCGGGGATCGCGATGCGGAGGGAGCGGGGCACGACGGCGAGCGTACACCGATCGTCAGCATGCTGAACACTTTGCGGCACACCGCGGTCGGGTGGACTGCTCCACCGTAGACTCGGGGCATGGAGGACCAGTCCGCGCAGTGGCCGATCGGACGCCTGCTCGCCGCTGCGTCCCGCGCCGTCGAACGCGAGTGGGACGAGCGTCTCCGGGCCATCGGGCTGCAGCACGCCGCCCTCATCGCGCTCGACATCGCCCTCCGCACCGGACCGACCAGCGCCGACGTCATCGCCCGCACCGCCCGCGTCCAGCCCCAGACGATGTCGCGCACCCTCGAGCGCCTGGAGCGCGACGGGATGATCGAGCGCAGCCCGCACCCGGAGGACGGCCGGCGGCGACTCGTCATGGTCACCGACCACGGGCGGCGGATGTGGGAGACCGCGCGGCACATCGAGCGCGAGGTGCTGCCGGACGACCCGGAGCTCCGCGCCCGGCTCGGCGCGATCGTGGCCGGCGTGCGGCGGACCGATCCCGACGAGGTACTTGCACCTGATATGTGAGATGTGTAACCCTGGATGAGTCGGTGACCAGGCCGGCCTGCCCCCAGGGAGTCCCATGTCCGGCCGTCGAGCCCTCGCCCTGAACGACCGTCGACGCCCACTCCGCACCGCCCTGCTCGTCGCCACCGGGCTGCTCACGGTCGTGACGATCGTCCTCGCCGTCGTGGTGAGCGCCTTCGTCAGCGGACTGGCGCACCGCTACGACGCCGGGCGGACGGTCATCGAGTCCGCGTTCCCGGATGCCGATCGCCCCGCACCCGCCGAGGACGCCGAGGACGCCGTCAACGTGCTGCTCATCGGCTCGGACTCCCGCGCCCGATCCGACCCGGACCAGGACCGTGCCGGCGGCGGCCGGTCGGACGTCCTGATGCTCGCGCACGTTTCGGGTGACCGCCGGCACGTCTCCCTGGTGTCGATCCTCCGCGACTCCTGGGTCGACGTCCCCGGTCACGGCAGCGCGAAGATCAACGCCGCGTACTCCTGGGGCGGGGTCCCACTGACGGTGCAGACCGTCGAACAGCTCCTCGACGTCCGGATCGACCACGTCGCCGAGATCGACTTCGCGGGCTTCGCCGGCATGACCGATGCGCTGGGCGGTGTCACCGTCGAGTCCTCGACCGCGTTCGACGCCCGGGGGCACCACTTCCGGGTCGGACCGAACCACCTCGACGGGGCGGCGGCGCTCGCCTTCGTCCGGGAGCGGTACGCCTTCGCCGACGCCGACCGCACCAGGGTGCGGAACCAGCAGGCGTTCCTGCGCGCCCTCGTCCAGCGGGTCGTGTCCGAGGACACCCTGACGAGCCCGGGGCGGATCCGGCAGTTCGTGTCCTCGAGCAGCGAGTACCTCTCGGTGGACCCCGGCCTGGACTTCTCGACACTCGTCGGACTGGGGTGGTCACTCCGTGACTTCCGCGCGCAGGACCTCGACACCGTGACCCTGCCGTCGGCCGGCGGCGGCACGAGCGACGACGGGCAGTCCTACGTCCGGGTCGACCGGTCGGCCGTCTCCAGCCTGTCGATCGCGCTCCGCTCCGACGACGTGTCCGGCTGGGTCGCGACCCACGCCGGATGACGAAGCGCCCCACGACCGAGGTCGTGGGGCGCTTCCGATCGGCGCGAGACGCTCAGCGCGAGAGGCTGGGCGTCAGGCCGGGAGCTGCAGGGTCTGTCCTGCGTAGATGAGGTTCGCGTCGTCGACGGTCGACGTGTTCGCCGCCCACAGCTGCTTCCAGCCGCCCTCGACGCCGAGCTTCGTCGCGATGGTGTCGAGCGTGTCGCCCGAGGCCACCTTGTAGGTCTTGCCGCTGGTCGGGACGGCGGCCGGCTTGGTCGCGGTCGCCGACGGGGCCGGCGTGCTCGCGACGGCCTTCGGGGCCGTGGCCTGCGGTGCCGGAGCCGCCTGACGGGTCGGTGCTGCCGGGGCCGCCGCCTGCGGAGCCGGGGCCGGGGCCGCGGGCTGGGCGACGGGTGCCGGGGCCGCGCCGCTCGTGCCGCTCAGGCCGAGCTTCGCGGAGCAGGCGGGCCAGGCGCCCCAGCCCTGCGAGGCGAGGACGTTCTCGGCCACGGCGATCTGCGTCGAACGGCTCGCGCCGGCCGGGCTGCCCGTGCCGCCGTTGGCGGTCCAGGTGCTCTGCGTGAACTGCAGTCCGCCGTAGTAGCCGTTGCCGGTGTTCGCGGCCCAGTTGCCGCTGGACTCGCAGGCCGCCAGGGCGTCCCAGGTCGAGCCGTCGGCCGCGCTGGCCGGTGCAGCCGCGAGACCGACGCCCGTTGCGGCGATGCCAGCGAAGGCGAGTCCGCCGACGAGGGCGCGAGTTCGGGTGTGGTTCTTCATGTCGTTGCTCCACCGGGGTCGCGTCGTCGTTCCCGACGTCGGCTGCCCACCCCGACCGATCGCGGTCAGTCTGATGGTGTCGCCGGGGGCAGCCTCCGCGCCGGCGTCACGGTGGGCCACCATAGGAAACTCACGCTCGTTATCAAACTGAGACCAACGGTTCTACCCAGTAGTGCTATGTACCCCAGACCGACCCTGTACGTCGCGATGCCCATGGGCGCGGCGATCGCACGTACCCGGGTACACGACCTTCCGAGTTCCCTGGCAATCGTGGATCCGGCGACCCGACGACGGACGGGAGGCGCGGGGCGGGCCCGCACCGCGCCTCCCGTCCGTCAGGCCCGCGACAGCAACGTGACGGCCTCGAGGTGCCCCGTCTGCGGGAACATGTCGAGCACGCGGACGCGCCGCAGCCGGAACGAGGGCATCACCGCGAGGTCGCGGGCGAGCGTCACCGGGTTGCAGCTGGAGTAGACGACGTGCCGGACCTCGGACGTCTCGAACCAGCCCGCGAGTTCGGCGCCGATCCCGCGACGCGGCGGGTTGACGACGACGAGTTCCGGGGCGGTACCGGGGCGGGCACGGAGTGCGTGGGCGGTGGCGTCGTCGGCGGCGAAGCGGACGTCGGTCAGGCCGGCCTCGCGGGCGGACTGCTTCGCGGACACGATCGCCTCGAGGCTGGTCTCGATGCCGGTGACCGAGCGACCCGAACGTGCGGCGTGCAGCGCGAACCCGCCGACACCGCAGTACAGGTCCCACATCGAGGCCGGGTCGACCTCGTCGATCCACGCCGACGCCTGCGCGTACAGCTGCGTCGCGACGGACGTGTTCGTCTGGAAGAAGCTCTGCGGGCGCAGGTGCATCGTCACCGGCCCCAGGCGCATCGGCAGGGTCTGCTGCTCCGTGAGCACGACCTCCCGGTCCCCCTCGGTCACGGCCTTGTGCTCGGGCAGCAGGTTCGCGGTGACCACGACGGCCTGCGGCAGGACCCGACGGAGCTCGCCGAGCCGGTCGCGCAGCCGCGGCAGCTGCCCCTCGCTGCGGAGGACGAAGCGCACCATCAGCTCGCCGTCGGGCGACTCGGTGACGAGCACGTACTTCAGCTCACCACGGCGCTGCCGGACGTCGTACGGGATCAGCCCCGCGGACGCGACGAAGTCGGCCAGGACCGGCAGCGCGTGCTGGATGCCCGGCGTGCAGATGCCGCAGTGGCGCAGGTCGACCCCGCGCTGCCGCTCGTCGAGGATCCCGACGGTCGGCTGCTGCACCGTGCCGCCGACGACCATCTTCGCCTTGTTGCGGTAGCCGGACTCCGGGCTGGTGACCGCCGGCAGCCACTCCACCGCCCCTGGGCCGCCGGCCGCGTCGACGGCGTCGTGCAGGAGTTCGCGGGTGCGGAGCTCCTTGTCGAGGACCTGGTCTCCGTATGGCTGACCCATCAGGGTGCACGACCGGCAGACCCCGCGGTCGAAGTAGTCGCACTGCATGGCCGAGTCAGGATACGTCAGCGGCGGGCGGCGTCCCGGGTGGTGGTCCGGATGCGGTGCACCGAGGTCGTCGCCGTGACGAACAGGTCGCGGCCGTCGTCGCCGCCGAAGCAGAGGTTCGCGACGGTCTCGGGCACCGGGACCAGGCCGATCCGGCTGCCGTCCGGCTCGTGGACGAACACCCCGACCGCCGCCGAGGTCCAGATCCGCCCGTCCTCGTCCACCCGGAGGCCGTCGGGCACGCCCTCGTCCGGGGCGAAGCGCACCAGGTCGCGGCCGTTCTTCACCCGCACCCCGGGGACGCCGGGGGCCGCCGGAGCGTCCGTGACGACGTCGTAGGCGCGGATCACCGGGCGGTCGCCGTCCGAGCTCGCCACGTACAGGACCCGCTCGTCGGGCGAGAACGCCAGGCCGTTCGGCTCGTCGACGTCGAGGACGACCGGGCGCAGGTCCTCGCCGTCCGGGCCGCAGCGGAACACCCAGTGGTCGCCGTACTCCCGCTCGCCCGGGTGCCCTTCGCGCGGCTGGGTGATGCCGTAGGCCGGGTCGGTGAACCAGACGCTGCCGTCCCGGGCGACGACGACGTCGTTCGGGGAGTTGTAGGCCACCGCGCCCCACCGGGTCGTGATGGGGGTGACCACGCCGTCCCGGTCGCGCTCCACCCGTCGGCGCCCGTGCGAGCACTGCACCACCGAACCGTCGTGGTCGAGGGTCCGGCCGTTGGTGAACTCGACGCCCTGGGCGTACACCGACACGGAGCCGTCGGCCGCGGACCACTGCAGGACGCGGTCCGCCGGGATGTCCGACCACCGCAGGGTCCGGGTCGCGGGGACCCAGCACGGCCCCTCGGCCCAGGTGCTGCCGGTGTGCAGGGTCTCGAGCGCGGTGGGGTCGGGGACGAGGTCGGTGAGGCTCGGCACGGGTGCTCCTTCGGACGGTGCGACCACGCTAGTGCGCGGGCACCGGCCGGAGCCCAGGCCACTCGACGGACCAGGCCATCGCCGGATCAGACCGCCGCGGCCGCCGCCTCGCTGCGTCGCCGCACGGCCTTCTCGATCGCCGAGATCCCCAGGCCGAGCAGGATCGACGCCACGACCGCGAGCACGGTCACCAGGAACGGCTGCTCCCGGCTCCAGTGTCCGGTCGCCGCGGCGATCCCGACGCAGTACGCGGCCCAGACGACGTCGGCGAGCGCGCAGCTGAGCAGGAACCGACGGAGGTCGAGCCCGCTGTCGGCGCCGACCAGGTTCGTCGTCAGCCGACCCATCGGGATGAAGCGCCCGAGGACCGCGATGCGACCCGGGGCCGCGCGGTACCGCTCGTCGATGGACTCCCGGGCCTTCCGGACCTTCGGCCGGGCGAACCAGGACTTCGAGCCGAGGTCGACAGACCGGGCCAGCCGGTAGAGCGCCAGGTCGCCGAGCACCATGCCGATCGTGGCCGCGACGACCAGGAGCAGCACCGGCAGCAGCCCACCGTCACCGCCGACCAGGAGCGTGCCGATCGCGACGACCATCGCCTGGCTGGGCAGGAAGACCGCGATGCTGCCGACGGCGAGCACGAGGCCGACGACCAGGAACGCCCACGGGGTGCCGACGAGCTGCAGCACCACCTGTTCTGCTGCGTCCACTGCGCACCCTCCACGGCACGAGCCTGACGCGCCGCTGTCGATCATCTCAGGTCGGCGAGCGGGCCGCGCGCCGGTGCGGTCCCCGGCCCGGCCTTCAGTGCTGTGACACCGGTGACAGCACGAGCTCGTCGATCCGCACGTGTGCCGGAGCGCAGAGCACGAAGCCGATCGCCCGACCGACGTCCTCGGGCGTGAGCATGACCGCCCGGGCCGCGGCGTCCGGCACGCTCGGGCGCTGCTCGAGGAAGTCCGTCGCGACGTCGCCCGGGCACAGGTGCGTGGCGCGGACGCCGTGCTGCGCCTCCTGCTGGTTGAGCGTGCGGACGACGGGACCGAGCGCGGTCTTGCTCGCCGAGTACGCCACCCCGGCTCCCGGCTGCGACGACCACCCGGCGTACGAGGACACCACGACGACGACCCCGCCGGAGCGCCGGAGCGCGGGGAGGGCCGCGTCGACGACCTGCACCACCGCGGTCAGGTTGGTGTCGATCACGGCGCGGAGGTCCGTCATGCTCTGGTCGTCCCAGCGCCGCCGCGGGGAGTTCAGCCCGGCCGACAGCACGAGTCCGTCGATCCGGCCGTGGCGTTCGAGGAGGGTGTCCCGGGCCTCGGTCACGGCCTCGGGGTCGGTGGCGTCGAGGGGCAGGACGTCCGCGGTGCCGCCCTCGGCGCGGATGCCGGCGGCGACCGCTTCGAGACGCTCGGTGCGACGGCCGCTGAGGACGAGCCTCCAGCCCGACCGGGCCGCCACCTGCGCGGCCGCAGCCCCCATGCCGCTGCCACCGCCAGTGACCCAGAGGACGCGGTCGTCCGTCGTGCTCCGGTCTGCTGTGCGCTCGTCCGTCATGGGTGGGACAGTAGACGCGTCGGCGTCGACGGACGCCCCGAAGGAGCGACGATGCACCTCGACCTCAGCGACCGGGTGGTGGTCGTCACCGGCGGCGCCCGCGGGATCGGCCGGACCATCGCGGAGCGGTTCCGCCGGGAGGGCGCGCACGTGGTCGCGCTCGACCTGGCCGCGGCGCTCGCGGACCGCGGGGCGGACGACCAGCCGGGAGGCCCGCCCAGCGTCCCCGACGGCACCCACGCTGTCGGGGCCCCCGCTGTCGGGACCCACGCTGTCGAGGCCCACGCGCTCGAGGTGCTCGCCTGCGACGTCACCGACCCGGCGTCGGTGCGCGCCGCCGTCGACGCGGTCGTCGCCCGGCACGGCACGGTCGACGTCCTCGTCAACAACGCCGGCATCAACG
Organism: Curtobacterium sp. APC 4022; assembly: GCF_030407555.1. Classification (NCBI taxonomy): domain Bacteria; kingdom Bacillati; phylum Actinomycetota; class Actinomycetes; order Micrococcales; family Microbacteriaceae; genus Curtobacterium; species Curtobacterium sp. APC 4022. The sequence goes on along the minus strand of NZ_JASDDD010000006.1, from coordinate 61,429 downwards.
TCGAGGGCCGGGTGGCGGACCTGGAGTGGGACGCGTGGCGCCGGTGCATGGACGTGAACCTCGGCGGCACCTTCCTCATGAGCCAGGCGGTGGCGCCGGTGATGCAGCGGGCGGGACGCGGCCGGATCATCAACGCGGCGTCCTTCGCGGCGATCGTGCCGAGCGTCGGCAGTGCGGCGTACGCGGCGTCGAAGGCGGCCGTCGTGCAGTTCACCCGGGTCCTGGCGTCCGAGCTCGGGCCGTGGGGCATCACCGTGAACGCGTACGCGCCGGGGATGGTGCCGACCGCGATGAACGGCTTCGCGACCATGCCGACCGCCGACCAGGACCGGCTGCTCGACACCCTGTCGATCCGGCGGTGGGAGACACCGGACGACGTCGCGGACGTGCTGCTGTTCCTGGCGAGCGACCTGGCGGGGTACGTGACGGGGACGCTGCTCGACGTGTCCGGCGGCAAGCTCGCCACCCAGATCCCGTCGCGGGCGTACGAGGGCTGAACCGGGCCGGGCAGTCCTGCCGGCGAGCGGGCAGAGTCGGAGGCAGTGTGGACCATCGCGACGGACCCTGTCCGCTCGCACAGGATCTGCTCATGCGGCTCTCCGTAGGCTGTGAGGTGCCAAGAGAGCCGGACTGCAGCCCGACCCCCGAGGAGGTGCCCCTGTGTTCACCGTCCTCATTGCGTTCGGCGTCATCGCACTCGTCGTCCCCGCACTCACTCCCCTGCTGGGGCGTCGCGTCTTCTTCGTCGCCGCCTTCGCACCCGCCGCCGCCGCGGTCCTCACGCTGACCCAGACCGCTCCGGCGCTCGGTGACGGCGTCACGGAACGCGTCCGCTGGATCCCGCAGCTCGCCCTCGACCTGGCGTTCCGGGTGGACGCCCTGTCCTGGGTGCTCGCCCTCGTGGTCACCGTGGTCGGTGCGCTCGTGCTGGTCTACTGCGCCTCGTACTTCGCCGACAACGAGCCGGGTCTCGGTCGGTTCGCCGGCGTCCTGACCGCGTTCGCCGGGTCCATGTACGGCCTGGTGATCGCCGACGACGTCATCGTGCTCTTCGTCCTGTGGGAGGCCACGACGGTCTTCTCCTACCTGCTCATCGGGCACGACGCCGTGAAGCGGGCGAGCCGGGCCGCCGCCATGCAGGCACTCGTCGTCACCACGGCCGGTGGACTCGCGATGCTGGCCGGGCTCGTCGTCATCTCGGTCGCCGCCGGCACCACCTCGCTCTCCGGCATCATCGCCGCGCCCCCGACCGGTACGGCGGTCACGGTGTCGGTGATCCTCGTCCTGGTCGGCGCACTGACCAAGTCGGCGATCGTGCCGTTCCACTTCTGGCTGCCCGCCGCGATGGCCGCGCCGACCCCGGTGAGCGCGTACCTGCACGCCGCCGCGATGGTGAAGGCCGGCATCTACCTGGTCGCCCGGCTGGCCCCGGCGTTCGCGCTGCTCGACGGATGGCGCGAGACCATCACGGTGCTCGGCGTGCTCGGCATGCTCGTCGGCGGGTACCGGGCACTCCGGCAGACCGACCTCAAGCTGCTGCTGGCGTACGGCACGGTCGCCCAGCTCGGGTTCCTCGTGCTCGCCGCGGGCTGGGGCGTGCCGGAGATCGCCCTCGGCGGGGTCGTGCTGCTCGTCGCCCACGCCACGTTCAAGTCCACGCTGTTCCTGGTCGTCGGCACGGTCGACCACGTCAGCGGCACCCGGGACCTCTGGAAGCTCAGCGGGGTCGGTCGACGACTGCCCGGGCTGGCGGTCGTCGCGGTGCTCGCCCTCGCGTCGATGGCCGGGATCCCGCCGCTGATCGGCTTCGTCGCGAAGGAAGCGGTGCTCGGCGGCTTCCTCGAGGAACTGCACGGCACCGACGCCGGCTGGGCCTGGGTCGCGCTCGTCGGCGTGACGGTCGGGTCGGTCCTGACCGTGGCGTACTCGTGCCGGTTCTTCTGGGGCACGTTCGCCCGGAAGTCCGGGGTCGCCCAGACCGAGCCGCACGCGCTGCACGGACTCTGGGTCGTCCCCACCGTCCTCGGCGTCGCGGGGCTCGTCCTCGGCCTCGCCACCCCGTTCGTCGCGCACGGGTTCGAGTCCGCCGCCACGGCCGCACGGCACGGCAGCGCCGAGGTCCCGCACCTGGCGCTCTGGCACGGGTTCGAGCCGGCACTCGGCATCTCCGCCCTGACCCTGGTCGGCGGTGGCGTCCTGTTCCTGCTCCGCACCCGGGTCGAGGCCGTCCAGCACCGCCTGGCCGGGTCGCCGTCCGCCTCCGCCAACTACCGACGGCTCATGCGCGGCCTCGACCGGTTCGCGACCTGGCTGACCGCCGGCCTGCAGCGCGGTTCGCTGCCCTACTACCTGACCGTGATCCTGTCGGTGTTCGTCGCCGGGGCCCTCGCGAACCTCGTCGTCGGCGGCCCCTGGGCCTTCCACATCCGGTTCGCCGACTCCTGGGGCCAGCTGCCCGTCGTCGTCGTGATGGCGATGGCCGCGATCGCCGTACTCGCCGCGAAGACCCGGTTCGCCGCCGCCGTCCTGGTCGGGGTCACCGGGTACGGCACCGCGATCCTGTTCCTGCTGCACGGCGCCGTCGACCTCGCCCTCACCCAGCTCGTCGTCGAGACCGTCACGCTCATCGCGTTCGTCCTGGTGCTGCGGCGACTGCCCCCGCGGATCGGCACCGCCAACCCGTCGCGCTTCCGGGTGCTCCGCGCGCTGTTCGCCGCGCTCGCCGGGCTGACCCTGGCGATCGTGGTCATCGTCGCCGCGTCCGCGCGCACCGCCGAGCCGCTCTGGCCGGACCTCCCGGCGCTGACCAGTTCCTTCGGGCACGGCCTCAACGTCGTGAACGTCGCCCTGGTCGACCTCCGCGGTTGGGACACCCTCGGCGAGCTGACCGTCGTCGTCGCTGCGGCGACCGGCGTCGCGAGCCTGATCTTCGTGCGCTCCCGCGAGGACACCCTGCCCCGGCTCCGGGACATGCCGTCCTCGGTCGCGAGCGGGGACGACCGGGCCGACGGCGAACCGCGGGCCTGGCTGCCGACCAGCGCGGCGATCCCGACCGGACGCTCGGCGCTGCTCGACATCGTCGTGCGCCTGCTGTTCCACGGCCTGGTCGTACTGTCGGTGTACCTGCTCTTCGCCGGTCACAACTCGGCCGGTGGCGGGTTCGCCGGTGGCCTGGTCGCCGGCATCGCCCTCGCCGCCCGCTACCTGGCCGGCGGCCCGGCGGAACTCGGGGCCGCGGCACCGATCCGCGCCGGTCGGCTGCTCGGCCTCGGCGTCGCCACCGCCGGCATCACCGCGATCACGCCGATGTTCTTCGGCAAGGACGCGCTCTACTCCGAGTTCTTCGAGGCCACCGTCCCCGTCCTCGGCCACGTCGAGTTCGTCACCGCCACGTTCTTCGACATCGGCGTCTACCTGGTCGTCGTCGGACTCGTGCTCGACGTGCTCCGCTCGCTCGGGGCCGAGGTCGACCGCCAGCGCCTCGAGGACCGCCGCGTCCCCACCGCCGACACCCTGGAGGGACCCGCATGACCGTCACCCTCGTCCTCGTCATCGCGATGGCCGTGCTGTTCTCGTGCGGCGTCTACCTGCTCCTCGAACGCTCCCTGACCCGGATGCTGCTCGGGTTCCTGCTGCTCGGCAACGCCCTCAACCTGCTGCTCCTGACGATGTCCGGCGCCGCGGGTGACCCGCCGATCGGCGAGACGGCGGACGGGATCACCGACCCGCTGCCGCAGGCGTTCGCCCTCACCGCGATCGTCATCACCTTCGCGGTCAGTGCGTTCCTGCTCGCCCTCATCCACCGCTCGTGGCGGCTGTCCCGCGCCGACGAGGTCGAGGTCGACGAAGCGGACGTCGCGATCCGCACCGACCGCCAGGACCCCGCCGACGACGACCCGGAGCTCGCCGAGGACGACAGCCCGAGGCGGCACGACCCGAAGTCCCCCGAGGACGCCGACGACCCGCACGAGACGACACCGCACGACACCGCACCGCACACCGCCCCGCACGAGACCGAGAGCAGGCCCCGCACGTGACCTTCCTCGTCCCGCTCCTGGTCCTCGTCCCGCTGCTCGGTGCCGCCGTCGCCCTCGGGCTCCTCCGCCACCAGCAGTTGCAGCGCGCCATCACGGTCGCGGTGCTCGTCATCGCCGTCGCGGTCGCCGTCACGCTGATGGTCCTGGTCGACCGGCACGGCACGATCGTCGTGCAGGTCGGCGGCTGGCAGGCGCCGTACGGCATCTCGCTCGTCGTCGACCGGTTGAGCGCCCTGCTCCTGACGGTGTCGAGCTCGGTGCTGCTCGTCGTCCTGCTGTTCTCGATCGGCCAGGGCCTGGCCGACGACGACGAGGACGCCCCGGTCACGATCTTCTACCCGACGTACCTGGTGCTGGCGGCGGGCGTGCTCGACTCGTTCATCGCCGGTGACCTGTTCAACCTCTACGTCGCGTTCGAGATGCTGCTCGTGGCGAGCTACGTGCTCATCACCGTCGGCGGCAGCGTGCAGCGGGTCCGCGCCGGCACGACGTACATCGTCACCAGCCTCATCGCGTCGTCGATCTTCCTCGCCGCGATCGGCCTGGTCTACGGCGCGACCGGCACCGTGAACATCGCGCAGATCAGCCAGCGGGTGGCCGAGCTGCCGGACCACGTCCAGCTGCTGCTGCACACCATGCTGCTCATCGGCTTCGGCATCAAGGCCGCCGTGTTCCCGCTGGCGTTCTGGCTGCCCGACTCGTACCCGACCGCCCCGGCCCCGGTCACCGCGGTGTTCGCGGGTCTGCTCACGAAGGTCGGCATCTACGCGATCATCCGGCTCGAGACGATCATCTTCCCGGGCCCGCAACTCAACGGGGTCCTGCTCGTCGTCGCCGTCCTGACGATGGTGGTCGGGGTGCTCGGCGCGGTGTCGCAGACCGACGTGAAACGGCTGCTGTCCTTCACGCTCATCAGCCACATCGGGTTCATGGTGATGGGCATCGGGCTCGGGTCGGTGGTCGGCACCGCGGCCGCGGTGTTCTACACGGTGCACCACATCGTCGTGCAGACCACCCTGTTCCTGGTCTCCGGGCTGATGGAACGGGTCGGCGGCACCACGTCCACGCGCTCGCTCGGCGGCCTGCTCAAGGCGGCTCCCCTGCTCGCGGCGCTCTACCTGATCCCGGCGTTCAACCTCGGTGGCATCCCGCCGTTCTCCGGCTTCATCGGCAAGCTCGGGCTGTTCCGCGCCGCGGCCGAGGACGGCTCCCCACTCGCGTACGTGACGATCGGTGCCGGGGTCGTGACGAGCCTCCTGACCCTGTACGCCCTGATGCGCGTCTGGGACGCGGCCTTCTGGCGGCCCAAGCCGGCCGCCGAGGCCGCCGCCCCGCACGCCAGCGTCGCCGAGCCGCACGAGCACCTGCGCGCGCCGGAACCCGCGCCGGTCACGGTCCCCGAGACGGAGACCGACGGTCGGACAGGAGGCTCGTCCGACTCCGGTACGCCGGCTGCGGTCGTCCGCGCCCCGGCCGGCGACGGGTCGGTCGCGACGCTCGACGACCCGACACGGTCGGACGCCCACCGCCACGGCAGCGCACCGACCAACGAGGAGGCACGGGCGAAGCTGCCGCCGATGCTCGTCGCGGTGACCACCATCGCCGTGCTCGGTTCGGTGGCCCTGACGGTCCTGGCCGGGCCCCTCTACGGCTACGCGACGCGGGCGGCCGAGTCGCTCGAGTCCCCCGACCGGTACGTGCAGGCCGTCCTGGGCGGTACGACCCGATGAGCGACGTCAAGCGGTTCACGAACGCCCGTCGGATGGCGCTGGCGTGGCGGTACGACGTGCCGCTCGTGCTCGGGCTCACCGTCCTGTGGGCGCTGCTCTGGGGCAGCTGGACCCCGCTGACGCTGCTGTGCGGGGTCGTCGTCGCCCTGCTCGTCACCCAGTCGCTGCCGCTGCCGCCGGTGCCGCTGTCCGCCCGGTTCTCGGTCGTGCACGTCCTCTGGTTCCTGCTCGTCTGGGCCGGGTACGTCGTGGTCGCCTCCTTCCGGGTCGCCTGGGTCGCGATCCGGCCGCGCGGGGTCCGGAAGAGCTCGATCGTCCTGGTCCAGCTGCACACCACGTCGGAGATGACCTTCACCCTGTCCACCATCGCGATCTCGCTCGTCCCCGGCTCCTACGTCATCGACGAGGACCTGCGCCGCCGACGCCTGCTGCTGCACGTGCTCGACACCGAACGGGTCGAGCAGGTCGACGACGCCCGCCGGGAGGCCATGCGCATCGAGGCCCTCGTGATCCGGGCGATCGGCTCCGCGCAGGACGTCTCCGAGCTGTCCGAGCCGCTGCCCGAGGTCGTCCGGTGAGCGCCGCCGTGATCGTCCTGGCCGTCGGGATCGCCCTGGTCCTGGCGTTGCTCGGTGCCACCCTCGTGCTGGCGGTCGGGAGGATCGTCCGCGGTCCGACGATCCTCGACCGGATGATCGGGTCGGACATGGTGCTCACCACCGTCCTGCTCGTCATCGCCGCCGCGATCGTCGTACGGCAGGACCCGAGCGCCGTGCCGGTCCTGGTCGTGATCGCCGCCACGAGCGTCTTCGCGACCGTCGCCGTCGCCCGTGCCGTCACCCCCTCGACCGACCCCGAGGACGAGGGCATGGACGCCACCACCCCCGAGCACGCCGCCGAGGCCGCCGACGAGGCCACGGTCGCCGGGCAGGCGGACGACGCGCACGCCACCGACGACGGCCACACCGCAGGAGGCCAGCGATGACCGAGATGACCGACATGCTGCAGGCGTTCCTCGACGACGCCGGCATCCGGGCGTGGATCGCGCTCGGCCTGCTGCTCGTCGGCGCCGGGCTGTCACTCGGTGCGGCGATCGGCATCGTCCGCTTCCCCGACCCGCTGGTCCGACTGCACGCGATGTCGAAGCCGCAGGTGCTCGGGCTGGCCTGCTGCCTGGCGGCCGTCGTCGTCGCGGTGTGGACCTGGTCCGTGCTGTGGATGGTGATCCCGGCGATGGTGTTCCAGCTCGCACTCGTGCCGGTGTCCACGCACATGATCGCCCGCGCCGGCCTGCGCTCGGGCGACTACCGGCATGAGGACCTGCTGGTCGACGACACCGAGTGACGCCGGTTTTGGCAGTTGTGATTGTTTTATGAGCCATAGATAAAGCGCTCTAAAGTCACTAACCTGGGTCGCGATGGACAGCATCAGGAACCCGTACACGCCGAACGCGGGAGCGACACCCGAGATCATCGCGGGACGAGCAGAGCAGACGAGGTCCTTCACCGTCCTCCTCGAGCGCCTCGCGCGCGGACGGACGGAACAGTCGATGATCATGACCGGCCTCCGAGGGGTCGGCAAGACAGTCCTGTTGAACGAGTTCGCAGACCTCGCCCGTCAGGCTCGTTGGGAAGTCGTGGAGATCGAAGCGAGCAAGCGGGATGACGATCGCTTCCGTCAGATGATCGCCTCCTCCCTGCGGTCGGCGCTTCTCCAGATCTCGCCGCGCAAGAGGTGGGGGGAACGAGCGCAGCGGGCAGCCGAGGTACTCACCGCGTTCTCCGTCAACGTCACGAACGAGGGGTCCTGGGCTCTGACGTGGGACGTCGAGGCTGCTGAGGGTCTCGGCGACCACGGGGACCTCGCACTCGACCTGACCGACGTGCTCGTCGCAGTCGGAGAAGCGGCCAGGGAGAAGGAACGAGGGGTCGCGATCCTCATCGACGAGGTCCAGTTCCTCAACCAGGCGCAGCTCGAGGCGCTCATCCAGGCCATGCACAAGACCGTGCAGCGCAAGCTCCCGGTGACGTTCGTCGGTGCAGGGCTCCCACAGATCGCCGAACTCGCAGGCGATGCGAAGTCCTACGCGGAACGGTTGTTCCGGTTCCCCATGATCGATTCCCTCGGCGACGACGACGCACGCGAGGCACTGATCGCCCCAGCCGAACGTGAAGGCGTGGCATTCGAACCGGCCGCTGTCGCCGAGGCGCTCGCCATCACGAAGGGCTACCCCTACTTCATCCAGGAGCTCGGATACCAGGCGTGGGAGATCGCGGAAGGCGGGAGCATCACCGCAGATGACGTCTCAACCGCCAAGGAGGCGTACCTGGCGAAGCTCGACTCGTCGTTCTTCCGCGTCCGCCTCGACCGAGCGACGCCACTGCAGACCGCTTACATGCGCGCAATGGCGGAGCTGGGTCCGGAGGCCCAGAAAGCATCTGAAGTCGCGCGCGTCATGCTCCGCGAGTCGACGCAGTTGGGCCCCACCCGGGCCGAACTGATCGACATGGGCCTGCTGTTCACACCGGAGCACGGGTACGCGGCCTTCACCGTCCCGGATTTCGACCAGTTCATGCTCCGCGCCATCCCGGATCTGATCGTTCCTGAGGTCCGTCGCCGCCCTCGGCCGAGCTGAACGAACCTCCCGTCAGCGCAGCGCGTCGCGACGGGACAGCACCAGGTTGACCGCACCCGCCAGCACGACGACGGCGGCCGAGAACGCCGGGAACGCCATCGCGGCCGGGGTGCCGGCACGCTCGGCGACCTCGCCGACGACCGCACTGGCGATCGACTGTCCGACGATGACCGCCGAACCGAGGATGGTCATCGTGGTCGCCGAGCGGCCCACCGGCGACCGGTCGGACCCCAGGCTGTACTGGGTGACGAGGGTGGGGCCGATGCCGATCCCCATCACGGCGAGGACGATCCCGACCGCCAGCACGGAGCTCGCGCTGGCGAAGACGATCGCCGACCCGAGCAGCACGACGCCGAAGAGCAGCCACCGCCAGCCGAGCCGGAAGGCCCGGGGGAACGCCGCCGAACCGAGCGCGAGCCCGGCCGAGCCGATGCCCATCAGGCCGTAGAGCAGCCCGGCCCGCGAGGACCCGCCGTGGTCCGCCATGAACGCGGTCAGCGCGGTCAGCGTCGAGCCGAAGAAGAACCCGATGCCGAGGATGCCCACGACCACGACGACCAGCCGGGGCCGCAGCAGCTGCCGGGCCGGCGCCGGACGCGGGTCGGACGCGTGCCCGAGGGCGAGCCGACCGGTCGGGTGCAGGGCGAACGCCGTGACGAAGACGAACGTCAGGACCGAGGCACCGGCGACCGCGACCCACGGCGCGATCGCGCTCGCCAGGACGCCGACCAGGAACGGTCCGACGATGAAGACGGTCTCGTCGGCGGCGGACTCGTACGCCATCGTGCCGCTGAGCACACGCTCGTGCCGCTTCGGTTCCATCCGGTTCCGGATGATGGCGACGAGCCGGGTCCGGGACATCGGTGCGACCTGCGGGGCACTCGCCCCGATGAGGAACGACATCGCCAGGACGGCCAGGTCGGGGGCGCTGCCCTGCCCGACGAACGGCAGCGCACCGAGCAGCACCGCGTTGGCCAGGCCGACGGGCACGAGCACGGCGCGCTGCCCGTACTTGTCCGCGGCGGCACCGACGAGCGGCCCGAACAGCGCGGAGCCGATGCCGACCGAGGCCGAGTTGATGCCACCGAGGGCGACCGAGTCACGTGCGGCGACGACGAGCGTCAGCACGCCGACGACCATCATCGCGAACGGCAGTCGCGCCACGAAGGCGATGGGGAAGTAGGACCGCCCGGCGAGGGCGATCAGGGAAGCGCCGGAGGAACGCGCCTGGAGCATGGTGGGGGTGTGCCTTCTCGGCCCACTCGTGTGGAGCGGACCCATCGGGTGCCGCCGCTGTCCGCCGGGGTGCCGGCGTCCGGTAGATACACGGTTGTTGCTGGATTGCGTGTCCAGGGTACCCGCCGGACGCACGGCGCATCCAGGGACCGGCGCCGGGCCTCCCGTCAGGAGACCTCGCCGGAGCGGGCACCCGCCCAGAGGTCGACGTCGGTGATCCCGATGCTGTGCTCGTCGATGGTGCGGAGCTCGTCGTCCGAGAACGACGTGTTCGCGAGCGCGGCGACGTTGTCCTCGAGCTGCTCCACCCGGGAGGCGCCGATCACCAGGGACGTGACGCGCTCGTCCCGCAGGGCCCACGCCAGGGCGAGCTGCGCCATCGTCTGTCCGCGGGACTCGGCGACGGCGTTGAGTGCGCGCAGGTGCTCGACGACCTCGGGGGTGATCGAGGACGGGTCGAGCGACTTCCCGGCCGCGGCGCGGGAACCCTCGGGCACGCCGTCCAGGTACTTGCCGGTGAGCAGGCCCTGCGCCAGGGCGGTGAACCCGATCACGCCGAAGCCCAGTTCGCCCGCCGCGTCGAGCAGCCCCTCGGTCTCGATCCAGCGGTTCAGCATCGAGTAGGACGGCTGGTGGATGAGGAGCGGTGTGCCGAGGTCGCGGAGGATCGCGGCGGCCTGGCGGGTGCGCTCGGCGTCGTAGGACGAGATCCCGACGTACAGCGCTTTGCCCTGCTGGACGGCGGTGTGCAGGGCGCCCATCGTCTCCTCGAGCGGGGTGGAGGAGTCGAGCCGGTGCGAGTAGAACACGTCGACGTAGTCCAGGCCGGTGCGGCGCAGCGACTGGTCGAGCGAGGCGAGGACGTACTTGCGGGAGCCGCCGCCCTGGCCGTAGGGGCCGGGCCACATGTCCCAGCCGGCCTTCGTCGAGACGATCATCTCGTCGCGGTAGGGCGCGAAGTCCTCGCGCATGAGCTTGCCGAAGTTCAGCTCGGCGGCACCGTAGGGCGGGCCGTAGTTGTTCGCCAGGTCGTGGTGGGTGATGCCGAGGTCGAACGCGCGGCGGCTCACCGCACGCTGGGTCTCGAACGGGACGTCGTCGCCGAAGTTGTGCCAGTAGCCGAGGGAGAGCAGCGGTAGGTCGAGGCCCGAGAGCCCGGTCCGCCGGTAGGTCATCGAGTCGTAGCGGTCGTCGGCCGCGGTGTAGGTCATGGACCCGAGCCTGCCACGGCGCTACCGTGGGTCGCACCGACGAGGGAGCCCACCATGGCAGCACGCGACGACGCGTCCGAGACCACGTTCACCGCCGAGGAGCGCGCCGCGATGCGCGAGCACGCGGCCGAGGTGAAGGCGAGCCGGAAGCGTGGGACGACGAAGGCCGAGAAGGCCGCGCTCGACGCCCAGGCCGTGGTCGACAAGATCGCCGCGATGCCCGAACCCGACCGGGGCCTGGCGGAGCGCATCCACCGCATCGCGCTCGAGGCCGCACCCGACCTGGCACCGAAGCTCTGGTACGGCATGCCCGCGTACGCGAAGGACGGCGCGGTCGTGTTCTTCTTCCAGGACGCCGCCAAGTTCAAGGCGCGCTACTCCACGCTCGGGTTCCAGGACCCGGCGACGCTGGACGACGGGTCGTTCTGGCCGACCTCGTTCGCGGTGACGCCGGAGTTCTCGGACACCGACGAGCAGACGGTCGCCGAGCTCATCCGTCGCGCGACGGCCTGAGCCCCTCCTCCAGCCGCTCGAGCAGGCCGACGGCGGACACCACGCCCGCAGCGTCGATGCCCTGCGCGTCGAGGGCGGTCCTGAGCGTCTCCGCCCACCGGGCCCGCAGCAGAGCGATGCTCTCGGCCGCGAGTGCCGTCGGGTACAGCTGTGCGGTCCGGGCGTCGTCCGGGTGCGCCCGTCGTTCGACCATGCCCTTCGCGACGAGCGATCCGAGCGCGACGCTGAGGTTGCTCCGCCGGAGTGCGGTCGCGTCCGCCGTGGCGCTCGGTGTCGTCCCCGGGTTCGTCTCGACCCAGCGCATCACCAGGACCTCGGTGCCGGTGAGGGGAACCACGTCGACGGCCCGCGGTCCGGTCGGGTCGAGCTCCCGCGCGACGCTGAGGACGGCGTCCGCCAGTCGGGCCAGCGCGTCGTCGGAGGTCGGAGAGGTCATCCCCGCACCGTAACCCCCGCTGGCGGGCAGCCCGCTCGGCCGGGCCGGGTCAGTGCTGCACCGTCAGTGCCGTGCGGTGCGCCGTGCGGTCAGTGCCGGGCGGCGCAGGACGGGGATGCGCGGCATCGCCCAGTCCACCCAGACCAGCCGGGCGGCCGGGGCGACCGCGAGCGCCCACACCACGGACGCGACGGTGTCGGTCGGGTAGTGCACGGCGTCGATGGTGAGCGAGAGCACGACCACCACGACGACCACGGTGCCGAGCGTCACCGCGAGGGTGTGCCACCGGGTGTCGCGGAGCACCCACGTCAGCGCGATGACGATGGCGACGATGAACACGGTGTGCCCGCTCGGGTACGACGGGTCGGGCTGTGTCGCGAACGGGTGCGGCAGCAGCGCGGTGTCCGGTCGGGGGCGCTGGACGAGTTCCTTGACGAGGTCCGAGGGCACCCAGGTGATCGCGACCGTCCCGGCGAACGCGGCGGCCGGGCGGATGTCACGGTGCACGGCCCAGAGCACCCCGGTGACGACGACGGTGATGCCGATCGCCGGCGCCGGGCTGATGACGTGGTAGACCGCCGTGGTGACCGCGCCGAGCGCCCCGGTGTGCAGGGAGTTCAGCGCGTGTGCGAGACCGAAGTCGACGTCGCCGAGGACGAACCCGACGATCGTGATGACGATCACGGTGCCGAGGGCGATCGCGATGGTCGCGAGCGGGTAGGGCGTCCGGACGAGGATGCCGGTCGGCGTGCGCTCCCGGCGGGCAGGCGACTCCCGGCGGGCAGGCGTCGGGGCGGGCGCGTCGGTCATCCGATGATCCTCTCAGGCTGTGTGCTGCTGGCGTGCCGGGAGTGCTGCCCGGCAGATCAGAGAGCGTTCAGCAGCGCGGGGCTCACACCGGGACGACGAGCCGCCGCACCTGCGCCGCCGCGCCGAGCGCCACGGCGTCCGGCCCGAGCGTGGAGGGTTCGACACGGATCGCCGCTCCGCTGACCGGCGGCTCGTCCGCGAGTGCCGACGCGATGGCCGGCGCGAGCAGGTCCCACGACCGGGCGACCCCGCCGCCGATGACGACCGTCGTCACGTCGAGGATCCCCGCGGTGAGCAGGACGGCCCGGGCGACGCCCCAGCCGGCGGTCGTGAACACGGCCTGGGCGTCCGGGTCGCCGGCACGTGCGGCCTCGGCGACCTGGTGGGTGCCCAGGTGTCGGCCGGTGCGCGCGGCGTAGCGGTCGGCCATCCCGCGGGCGCCGGCGACGGTCTCGAGGTGGCCGCGTTGCCCGCAGGTGCAGGGGGTGTCGCCGAACCCGGGGACGTGGCCGATCTCGCCGGCGGCACCGTGCGGGCCGCCGAACAGGGTGCCGCCGAGGACGAGCGCCCCGCCGACACCGGTGCCGAGGGTCATGCCGAGCACGTCGGACTCCCCCGCGACGGCGCCGGCCGCGACCTCGCCGAGGAGGAACGCGTTGACGTCGTTGTCGAGCGTCGCCGGGACCCCGAGCCGTGCGGTGACGGCGTCGGTGACGCCGTAGCCGGCCCAGCCGGTGAACGAGTTCGCGGTGACGAGCACCGTGCCCGTGGTCGGGTCGACGACACCGGCAGCGCCCACCCCGACACCCGCCAGGGAGGCCCGGTGCCGGTCGAGCAGGGAGCGCACCGCCGCCTCGGCCGCGTCGAGGATCGCGTCGCCGCCGTCGTGTGCGGGTGTCGGCAGGTCGATCCGGTCGAGGACCTCGAGGTCGGTGGTGGCGACGAGGACCTTCGTGTTCGTGCCCCCGACGTCGATGCCGGCGAGGACCTCCGCACTCACGGGGTCACCGCGGCGAGGGAGGCCAGGCGTTCCGTCCGACGCTGCCGTTGCACCACCGGGTCGGGCACGGGGACGGCGGCGAGCAGGCGTCGGGTGTAGTCGGTCGTCGGGTGCAGCAGGGTCTCGCCGGTCGGCCCCTGCTCCTCGACCGCACCGGCGCGCATGACGACGACCCGTTCGGCGAACTGCTGCACGACGGCGAGGTCGTGCGAGACGAACAGGCACGCGAAGCCCAGGTCGGCCTGCAGGTCGGTGAGGACCTCGAGGACGGCTTCCTGCACGCTGACGTCGAGGGCACTGGTCGGTTCGTCGGCGACGAGCAGCCGCGGGTCGAGCACGAGCGCCCGGGCCAGGCTGACGCGCTGCCGCTGCCCGCCGGAGAGCTCCCGGGGGGCGCGGGTGGCCAGGGCGCGGGGCAGGCGGACGGCGTCCAGGACCTCGTCCACCCGGCGACGACGGTCGGCGGCCGAGGTCCGTCGACGGTGGATGGCGAGCGGTTCGGCGATGCACTCGCCGACGGACATCCGCGGGTCGAGCGAGGCCACCGGGTCCTGCAGGACGACGCCGATGCCGGAGCGGAGGGCCAGGCGGTCCCGTCCCCGGGTGCGGCGGAGGTCGGAGCCGAACAGCCGGACGCTGCCGGCGGTGGGGCGGACCAGGCCGAGGGCGACGCGGGCGGCGGTGGACTTGCCGGAGCCGGACTCACCGACCAGGCCGACGGTCTCTCCGGCGTGCACGACGACGTCGATGCCCCGCAGGGCGTGCACCGCGCGGGCGCCGCGGCCGAAGGTGACCGACACGTCACGCAGGTCGACCACCGGGGTGGAGGCGGGCCTCCCGTCCGGTTCGTCGGCGGACGTCGGTCGGTCCGTCACCACGGGCCGCTCCGCCGGCGATGCGGCGGTCTGGAGGCGCGGCACCGCGGCCAGCAAGCGCTCGGTGTACTCGTGCTGCGGCCGGAGCAGGACGTCCTCGACGCCGCCGGTCTCGACGATCGAGCCCTGCAGCATCACGGCGACCCGGTCGGCGAAGTCCGCGACGACGCCCATGTTGTGGGTGACGAGCAGCACGCCGGTGCCGGTGTCGGCGGCGAGCGCCCGGAGCAGCTCGAGGATCTCGGCCTGCACCGTGACGTCGAGCGCGGTCGTCGGCTCGTCGGCGATGAGGAGCGCCGGCTCGTTGGCGATCGCCATCGCGATGACGACGCGCTGCCGCTGCCCGCCGGACAGCTGGAACGGGAAGGCCTTCGCGCGGTCCTCGGGCGACGGGATGCCGACGCGGCGGAGGAGCTCGACGGCCTCGGCGGCGGCGGCTGCGGCGGACACCGGCCGGTGGTTCCGGATGACCTCGGCGATCTGCTTCCCGACCCGGGTGAGCGGGTCGAGGGCGGTGGCGGGTTCCTGGAACACCATCGAGACGGTCCGGCCGCGGAGGGCACGGAGGGACGGTTCCGAGGCACCGACGACCTGGTGTCCGTCGACGACGGCGCTGCCGGTGACGGTGGCGTTGGCGGAGAGCAACCCCATCGCGGCGAGCGCCACGGTGGACTTGCCGGAGCCGGACTCCCCGACGAGCGCGAGGGTCTCGCCCGGTGCGACGGTCAGCGAGACGCCCTGGACGGCGTGCACGTCGCCGGACTCGGTGCTGAAGTGCACGCCGAGGTCGTCGACGGCGAGGATCGGTTCGGTGGCGGTCATCCGCGGCCCTTCACGTCGAATGCGTCCCGGAGCCCGTCGCCGACGGCGTTGAGCGCGCAGACGACGAGGATCACGGCGAGTCCCGGCGGCACGATCAGCCACCAGCGACCGGAGTAGGCGGCGGTGAGACCCGCCGAGAGCATGCCGCCCCAGTCAGTCGCCGGCGGCTGCACGCCGAGGCCCAGGTAGGAGACGTAGGCGACCAGGAGGATCGCGTCGGCCACCTGGAACGTCGCGGCGACGACGATGGTCGACACCGAGTTCGGCAGCAGGTGCCGGCCGATGGCGCGGGCGTGCGAGCCACCGATGGCGCGGAGGGTGAGCACGAAGTCGCGGTTCTTCAGCGTCAGGGTCTCGGCGCGGATGAGCCGGGAGGGCACCAGCCACGACACGAACCCGAGGATCACGATGAGCCCCCAGACGCCCGGGGTGGTGATCGCCGAGATGACGAGCAGGATGAACAGCGCCGGGATCGCGATGCCGGCGTCGACGATGCGCATCATCACCGCGTCGACCCAGCCGCCGACGTACCCGGCGACCGAGCCCCAGAGCGTGCCGACGACGGTCGCCAGGATCCCGGCGGCGATGCCGACCATGAGCGACACCTTGCCGCCGTACATCAGCCGGCCGAGGACGTCGTGGCCGACGGCGTCGGTGCCGAGCAGGTGGGCGCCGCCGGGGCTCTGGTTCGCCTGCTGGAGCATGGTGTGCGTCTGGTCGGTCGGGTACAGGAACGGGCCGACGAAGCAGAACAGCACGATGACGACGAGCACGACCAGGCCGATGACGGCGAGGGTGTTGTGCCGGAAGCGGCGGGCGGCCAGCCGGAAGCCGGTGGCGGCGACCGTGACCGGTGCGCCGGGCGTCTCGGGGGCGAGTTGGACGGTGGTCATGCGCGGCCTGCCTTCACTCGCGGGTCGATCAGGGACTGTGCCACGTCGGCGAGGAGCGTGCCGACGACGGTGGCGACGGAGATGACGAGCACGCAGCCGAGGAGCGTCGGGTAGTCCGACGTCTGCGCCGCGTTCCAGAAGAGCAGCCCCATGCCGGGGTAGTTGAACAGCTGCTCGGTGACGAGCGCACCGCCGAACAGCACCGGCAGGTAGTAGCCGAGCATCGCGACGACGGGCGTCAGCGAGTTCCGGAACACGTGCCGGCGGAGGATCGTCGCCGTCGACGAGCCCCCGGCGCGGGCGGTGCGGACGTAGTCCTCCTGGAGGTTCTCCAGCGTCGCCGCGCGCATGTACCGGCTGAAGACGGCGATCATCGCGAGGGCGCCGGTGAGCACCGGCAGGACGAGGCCGGCCGGCTGCTGGAACACCTCGGCGAGGGTGGTGCCGCTCGGTGCCTGCGACGGCAGCCACGGCAGCTGCTGGCTGAAGACGATGATGAGCACGAGGCCGAGGAAGAACGCGGGCGTCGAGTAGAAGACGAACGCCAGGGCGGTGGCGGCGTAGTCGATCGCGCCGTTGCGTCGCGCTGCCTGCCACATGCCGACCGGGATCGCGATGACGATCCCGAGCACGGCGGAGAGTCCGGTGAGGACGAGGGTCTTCGGGATGCGCTCCTGGATGAGCTGCGAGACGGGTTCGTTGAGCGTGTACGAGGTGCCGAGGTCGCCGGTGAGCAGCCGTCCGAGGAACCGCAGGTACTGCACAGGCAGCGCCTGGTCGAGGCCCTGCGCCTGGTTGAACGCGGCGATCTGGGCGGGGGTCGCGGAGACGCCGAGCACGCCGCGGGCGGGTCCGCCGGGCAGTGCGTGCAGCAGGCAGAACACGACGATCGTCACGATGAGGATCACCGCGAGCGCCTGCAGGACGCGGCGGGTGAGGTAGAGGGCAGTGGTCATGCTGCTTCCGATGGTCGGGTCCGGGACGTTGGGCGGACGGGAGGCGCGGTGCGCGTCGGACGCGCACCGCGCCTGCCGTCCGTGGTCACGGTGCTACTTGCTCCACTTCCACTGGGCGGGGTG
This sequence comes from Curtobacterium sp. APC 4022, assembly GCF_030407555.1. Taxonomy (NCBI): domain Bacteria; kingdom Bacillati; phylum Actinomycetota; class Actinomycetes; order Micrococcales; family Microbacteriaceae; genus Curtobacterium; species Curtobacterium sp. APC 4022. Next base: position 44,152 of record NZ_JASDDD010000006.1, on the reverse strand, counting down.
GAAGTTCGCGAGCGAGTCCTGGTCGAACCCGGTCAGGCCGCTCTTCTTGACGGAGATCTGGTAGTCCGGGCTGGGCAGCCAGATCACGGGCAGGTCCTTCGCGACCGCGGCGCTGTAGTCCTGCACGGCGCTCGCGTCGGTGGAGGTGGTCGTCGCGTCGATGAGCGAGTCGACCTGCTTGTTCGAGTAGCTGCCGAAGTTCGCCGAACCACCGGTGGAGAACAGCGACTCACCGGTCGGGTAGGCCGGGAAGTACCAGCTGCCGGCGGTGCCGAAGAAGGACAGGTCCCAGTCGCAGCTGGACTCGTCGGCGGTGCAGGTCGGGGTCTGCGACAGGACACTCGACACCGGGGCCGTCTTGATCGAGAAGCCGATGCCGGTCTTCTCGAGCGACGACTGGATGGCGCTCATCATGTTGTCGGTGACGGTCGAGCCGGACTGCGAGAGCACCTTCATGGCGAACTTCGTGCCCGCCGCGACGCCCTCGCCGCACTGGCTGGACGAGGTGCCCGGGTCGGTGCAGACCATGGTGCCGCCCTGCTTCGTCCAACCGTGGCTCGTCAGCAGTGCCGCGGCCTTCTCCGTGCTGAACGGGTACGGGTTGTCCTTCTGCACGTCGGAGACGTAGTCGGACTCCTGCGCCTGCGGGATCGGGCCGTAAGTGGAGGTGGCGGTGCCGTTGAAGACGACCTTCGACAGCGACTTCTGGTCGATCGACATCTGCACGGCCTGGCGGGCGTACAGCTGCTTGAAGACGGCGCCCATGTCCGGGTTGTTGAAGTTGTACGGCATGTACGTGATCGCCCAGCCGGTCCAGGGGTCGACCTCGTAGCCCTTCGACGTGAAGGAGTCCTTCTGGTCGAGGTCGGTGGCGTTGATGTAGCCGTAGTCGACCGCACCGGAGCGCAGGGCGTTCGTCTCGGCGTCCGCGGTGGTGAAGGGCAGCAGGTTGACGGTCTTGATCGACGCCTTCTCACCGCCGTCGTACTTCGGGTTCGCGGTCAGCTGGACCTTGCCGGCGGTCGTGAACGACGACAGGCCGTAGGGGCCGGAGATCGTCTTCCACAGGTCGTCCGAGTCGTAGTCGGCGATCTTGCCCGCGGCGGTGTTGAGGTACTTCCAGACCTGCTTCGCCCCGGTCGTGGTGCGGTCGGCGTCGCTCACCTGGCCGGAGGCGCTGGTCTTGTCCCAGGCGTGCTGCGGCAGCGGGATGATGTAGCTCAGCTGGTTCGCGAGCATCCAGTCCTTGTTGTACGCCTTGTCGAACGTGATCGTGAAGTGCGTGTCGTCGACCGTCTTGAAGGACGTCCAGTTGTCCGGCGCCTTGCCCGCCGAGTACGAGCCCCAGTCCTTCGCGTTCGCCTTGATCAGGTTGAACCAGAACTCGACGTCACGGCTGGTGATCGGCTTGCCGTCGGACCAGTGCCGGTCGCCGAGCGTGATCGTGACGCTCTTGCTGTCGGACGCGAAGTCGGCCGCGGTGGCGACGGAGCCGGGCTTGTCCCACGCGATCTTGCCGGTCGACCCGTCGTAGGCGATGAGGCGCTCGTACAGCGACTGCGCGATCGAGCCGTTGTTGGTGTTGAGGTGCGCGGCGGTGCCGATCGGCAGGATCCAGTTCGGCGTGAAGTTCGCCGGCAGCGCGTAGTTGATCTCGTCGGACGACGAGCCGGTGGTGGCGGAACCGCCCCCGGAACAGCCGGCGAGCAGGGCGCTCACCGCGAGCGCGGCTCCGGTGAGGAGGGCCCAGCGACGGGGCTTGGTCATGCGTGACTCCTTGCGCGAGGACGCCATCGTCGGCGTGGTGGAGGGACGGGAGTGTGACCGGGACCAGGCCCCGGTGGCACGTGCACAGTCAATGGCCGAAGTCGTTGGAAAAACAAACGTTCTCGTGTAAATAGTCTGTTTCTGCGGAACGGCGGAAAGCGCGGACCGGTCCTTCTGCCCCGTAGGCTCGGTGACATCGGGCGGTCACCGCGCCCGGTTGACGCCGATTGGAGAAAGTCGTGCCGGACCTCAGTGCGCGCGTGCTCGAACTCATCGCCAGTGGCCAGGCCTCGAGCCGGACCGAGATCGCCCAGCTCCTCGGCGCCGCGCCGTCGACGGTGTCGCACGTCGTCGGACAGCTCCTCGGCCACGGCATCCTGGCCGAGGAGGGCACCGACGTCTCCACCGGCGGCCGGCCCCGCAAGGTCCTGCGGATCGGCGGCTCGGACGAGTACGCGGTCGCCGCGGACGTCGGTGGCGGTCACGTCCGGATCGGCATCGTCCTGCCGGGAGGCGCGCTCGAGTCCGTCTCGACCGTCCCGTTCGCGCTCGCCGACGGTCCGACGGCCGGCCTCGCCGCCCTGGCGGAGCTCCTCGACGCCCTGGTGACCGAACGCGGACGCGACGGTCTGCGCGGGGTCGGGTTGAGCCTCCCGGGTCCCGTCGACGTCGAGGCGGGCGTCGTCGACCTGCCGAGCCGGATGCCCGGCTGGAACGGGTTCCCGGTCGCCGCGTGGCTCACCGAGCACTTCGGGGTGCCGGCCGCGATCGACAACGACGCGAACTGCATGGCCGCGGGCGAGCAGACCGTGCAGCCGTCCACCCGACGCCAGGCGATCACGGTGAAGGCCGGATCGGCGATCGGTGCGGGCATCATCATCGACGGTCACCTGTACCGCGGGTCGACCGGAGCCGCCGGGGACATCACGCACGTGCGCATCGACGCGGCCGGCGACACCCCGTGCTCGTGCGGCAACACCGGCTGCCTCGAGACCGTGGCGTCCGGGGCGGCGCTCGTCCGGATCCTCCGCGAGGCCGGCGTCGACGTCAGCACCACCCAGGACGTGGTCCGGCTGGCGCTCGAAGCGCACCCGGAGACCACCCGCGCGGTCCGCCTGGCCGGGCGGTACCTCGGCGAGGTCCTGGCCGCCAACGTGAACTTCTTCAACCCGGACGCCGTCTCCCTCGGCGGCATCCTGTCCACCCTCGAGCCGTTCGTCGCCGCCGTGCGGAGCCAGCTCTACGAGAGCTGCCACCCGCTCGTGACGCAGCACCTCGTCATCGAGCGGGCCTCGCTCGGCGCCGACGCCGGACTGGTCGGAGCCGGCCAGTTCGCCCTGCAGCGCGGCCTGGCGGCATCGCTCGAGGAGCTGTCCACCCCCGTCCCGCTGCGCACCACCAGGAACAGGAGCACCCGTGTCTGACACCGGAACCACCGCCGAGGCCCGCCGCCCGGTCATCGCCATCGCCGGACTGGCCATCGAGACGTCGACGTTCACGCCGACCCGCACTCCGGCCGCCGCCTTCCACCCGGACCGTGGCGACGAGGTCGTCGCCCGGTACGACTTCCTCGGACCGCTCGCCGAGCGCGCCGACTTCCGGGGCGCCCTGATCGGCCACGCACTGCCCGGCGGGGTCGTCCTGCGCGAGGCCTTCGAGGAGCTCAGCGCCGAGATCACCGACCGGCTGTCCGCGATCGCCGCCGACACCACGATCGACGGGCTGTGGTTCGACATCCACGGCGCGATGGTGGTCGAGGGACTCGACGACGCCGAGACCACGCTGCTCGAACGCATCCGCGCGGTCATCGGCCCGGACGTCGTCGTCTCGGCGTCGATGGACCTGCACGGCAACGTCTCGCGCGGCCTCGCCCACCAGTGCGACCTCATCACCTGCTACCGGCTGGCCCCGCACGAGGACGCCCTCGAGACGAAGGAGCGCGCCGTCCGCAACCTGGTCGACGTGCTCACCACCCGACCGGTCGGGGCACAGCGCCCGGTGAAGGCCTGGATCCCGGTGCCGGTCCTGCTGCCCGGCGAGAAGACCTCGACCCGCATCGAGCCAGCCGCGTCCGTGTACGGGCAGGTCGCCGAGGTCGAGTCGACCGACGGCGTGCTCGACGCCGCGATCTGGGTCGGCTACGCCTGGGCCGACCAGCCGCGGAACCGCGCCGTCACGGTCGTCACCGGCTGGGACGAGGACGCGGTCCGTGCCGGTGCCGAACGCCTGGCCCGGTCGTTCTGGGAGGCCCGCGAGGACTTCGCCTTCGTCGCCCCGGCCGGCTCGTTCGACGAGTGCCTGGCCGCCGCCCTCGCCCCGGGTGCCGCACGCCCCTACTTCGTCTCGGACTCGGGCGACAACCCGACCGCCGGCGGCTCGGGTGACATGACCTGGGGCCTGACGCAGCTGCTCGCGCGCGACGAGTTCCGGAGCGCCGACGGCCCGGTCGTCCTCTACGCCAGCGTCCCCGGCCCCGCCGCGATCGCCGCGTGCGTCGCGGCCGGCGTCGGCGCGACCGTCACCGTGACCGCGGGTGCCGAGGTCGACGACCTGCACGCCGGACCGCTCACCATGACCGGACGCGTGCACGCGGTGAAGACCGGCGACCGCGACGCCCGGACCGAGGTCGTGCTGCAGGTCGGCAGCGTCTTCGCGATCCTCACCGAGCTGCGGAAGCCGTACCACCACGAGCACGACTTCACCGACCTGGACCTCGACCCGCGCAGCGCCGACCTGGTCGTCGTGAAGATCGGGTACCTCGAACCGGAGCTCTACGACATGGCCGCCGACTGGATGCTCGCGCTGACCCCGGGCGGCGTCGACCAGGACCTCGAACGCCTCGGCCACCACCGGATCGAACGGCCGGTGTACCCCTTCGACCGGACCTTCCCCGAGCCCGACCTGACAGCCCGGATCATCCCGGCGTCCGACCGACCCCTCGGAGCCCACGCATGACCGGAAGCAGCACCTCGCCGTCGCTCGAGGTCGCCGTCACCTCGGCGACCGGAGCCGCGACCGCCCTGGCCGGGGGCGCCGACCGCGTGGAACTCTGCAGCGCGCTCGAGCTCGGCGGCCTCACCCCGTCGCAGGGGCTCGTCGAGGCCGCCGTCGCCACCGGGCTGCCCGTGCACGTCCTGGTCCGCTGCCGTCCGGGCGGCTTCGTGCACGACCGGGACGAACTCGACCTGATGGAACGCGAGCTCGTCGCCGTGCTGCGCTCCGGGGCGACCGGTGTCGTGGTCGGAGCCCTCCGCCCCGACCGCACGCTCGACACCGACGCCCTGACCCGCTTCGTGGCCGCCGCCCGCACCGAGCGGTCCGACGCCGAGGTCACCCTGCACCGGGCGATCGACCACGCCGCCGACCCCGTCGCCGCCGCCGCCACGCTCGCCGACCTCGGGTTCACCCGCGTCCTGACCTCGGGCGGCGCCCCGACCGCCCTCGCCGGCGCCGACACCATCGCACGGATGGTCGCGGCCTCGGGGTCCGTCCAGGTGATGGCCGGCGCCGGCGTCACCCCCGCGGACGTGCCCGTGCTGCTCGGGACCGGGGCCGCCGCCGTGCACCTCTCGGCGAAGCGGCTGGCGGACACCGCGCACGGGGGCGTGCCGATGGGCGCCGGGGACTCCGGCACCGGGCACTTCGAGACCGACGCCGAGGTGGTGCGGGCAGCGCGGGCTGCGGTGGACGCGCACCGCGACTGACGGAGGCGGCGGGGCGGGGGTGATCCGGGCCTCCCGGCCGCGCCCTGCCGCACCCTGCCGCGCAGCGAGCCCGCGGTCAGTCCGCGTGCACGCCGCTCCGCAGCGTCGCGCTCGGCAGCTCGCCGAACCGCGTCCGGTACGCGCCGGAGAACCGGCCGAGGTGGGCGAAGCCCCACTCCCGGGCGACCTCGGCCACCGCGGCGGTCGACGGGTCGGCGGACCGGAGTGCCTCGTGCACGGCGTCGAGCCGGACGTTCCGCAGGTGCGCCAGCGGGGAGACCCCGACCGACCGGTTGAACGACTGCTGCAGCCCGCGCGGGCTCATCCCGGCGGCGGCGGCGATGTCCGCGAGCGTGACCACCCCGTGTGCGTGCTCCTGGATGTACGTCAGCGCGACCCGCAGTCGCTCGCTGCTCGTCGTCGCGGGGGCGTCCACCGGGAACGTGGCGACCACGGTCCGGGCGACGCGGGCGTTCAGTTCGGCGCGCTCGCGGCCGACGACCGACTCGTCCGTGATCGCTGCACCGAGCTCCTGCAGGACGGACCGCAGCGCGGCGAGGTCGGCGTCGGACTCGGTCCGGCGGAACCGCAGGGGGCCGGCGACCTGGATGCCCTCGGCGGCGAGCGCCGACCGCAGGAGCCGGTCCGACAGGTGCAGCATCGACACACGGCCGGTGGCGGCCTCGAACTCGTAGCGGAACGCGGCGGCGATGAGGAACGGCTGGCCGGGGCGGACCGTGGTGCGGACACCGTCCTGGTCGGTGATGACCGCGCTGCCGTCACCGATCCAGAAGACGATGTGGTCGGCGCGGGGCTCCATCGTGCCGGTCCGGCGGCCCTCGACCGCGGATCCGCGGAGGGACAGGTCGGCGTCACCGGCGCCGGTGTACCGGAACGCCGAGCGCTCGTCGCCGATGCCGCCGCCGGTACCGTACGTGTCGCTGAGACTCGCGGGTCGGGTCGCACTCGTCCCCGCCAACCGGACGGCACGGAAGCCGTCGGGGGTCCCCGAGCTCGGGCGCAGATGGGTCACGCCCTGATGTTCCCATGTCTGTCCGTCGTGCGCGAGCACCCGGTGCGTCGCGTCGGGCGGCACCCGGGGCGACCCCGGGGTACGCCGATCGGTGCCGGGCACAGTCGCCGACCGGTAGAAGGAGTCATGACCTCCTCCACGCGGAACCCCCTCGGCGTCACCCTCGTCGACGGCGGCGCCAACGTCGCCGTCTTCTCCAGCACCGCCGAGCGCATCGAGTTCTGCCGGTTCGACGACGACGGCACCGAGCACCGGACCGAGCTGACGAACCGCACCGGCTACACCTTCCACGACGTCGTGCCGGACGTCACCGTCGGCACCCGTTACGGCTTCCGCGTGCACGGCGGCTGGGACCCGGCGAACGGCCTGCGCCACAACCCGGCGAAGCTCCTGCTCGACCCCTACGCCACCGCGATCGACGGCGGGTACCAGTGGGGCCAGGAGCTGTTCGGCCACGACATGGACGAGCCGGAGCAGATGGACGAGTCCGACTCGGCCGCCGCCATGCCCCGCTCGGTCGTCGCCGACCGCTCGTTCGACTGGGACGGCGACACCCGCCTCGAGACCCCGCTGGCCGACACCGTCGTCTACGAGGTCCACGTGAAGGGCTTCACCAAGCAGCACCCCGACGTGCCCGAGGAGATCCGCGGCACCTACGCGGGCCTGGCGCACCCGGCCGCGATCAAGCACCTCACCGACCTCGGCATCACCGCGGTCGAGCTGCTGCCGATCCACCAGTTCGTGCAGGACTCCACGCTCGAGGACAAGGGCCTCCGCAACTACTGGGGCTACAACAGCATCGGCTTCTTCGCCCCGCACAACGAGTACGCAGCCTCGGGCACCGCCGGCCAGCAGGTCGCGGAGTTCAAGGAGATGGTCAAGGCGCTGCACGCCGCGGGCCTCGAGGTCATCCTGGACGTCGTCTACAACCACACCGCCGAGGGCAACCACATGGGCCCGACGCTGTCCTTCAAGGGCCTCGACAACCAGTCGTACTACCGGCTGGTCGAGGGCGACGAGGCGAACTACTTCGACACCACCGGCACGGGCAACAGCCTCAACGTGTCGCACCCGACGGCGCTCGGCCTCATCACGGACTCGCTCCGCTACTGGGTCGAGGAGATGCACGTCGACGGCTTCCGCTTCGACCTCGCCACGACCCTGACCCGTCAGGACGGCGAGGCCGAGAAGCACTCCGCGTTCCTCGACATCATCCACCAGGACCCGGTGCTCCGCGACGTCAAGATGATCGCCGAGCCCTGGGACACCGCCGGCTACCAGGTGGGTGGCTTCCCGGCCGACTGGTCCGAGTGGAACGGCAAGTACCGCGACGACCTCCGCTCGTTCTGGCGCGGTGACGAGGGCACCCTCGGTGACGCCGTGCAGCGCGTCCTCGGCTCCCCCGACGTCTACGAGGGCTCCCGCCGCTCGCCGCTCTGCTCGGTCGACTTCGTCACCGCGCACGACGGCTTCACGCTGGCCGACCTCACCATGTACGCCGAGAAGCACAACGAGGCGAACGGCGAGGACAACAACGACGGCGAGAGCAACAACACCTCGTTCAACGGCGGCATCGAGGGCCCGACCGACGACGGCGCGGTGAACGACTACCGCGACCGCCAGCGCCGGAACTTCCTCGGCACGCTGCTGCTGTCGGCCGGTGTCCCGATGATCCTCGGTGGTGACGAGATCGCCCGCTCGCAGGGCGGCAACAACAACGCCTACTGCCAGGACGACGAGATCTCGTGGTTCGACTGGGCCGCGGCGGACCAGGACCTGCTCGCCTTCACGACCGCGGCGATCGCGTTCCGCCAGCAGCACGTCGCGCTGCGCCCGGAGTGGTACCGCACCGCTCCCGGCGACTCGCCGTCGACCGTGTCGGTGCTCCGCGCCGACGCGAACGGCTTCGAGGACGGCGACTGGACCGACGGCGGCAACCGTGCCGTGATCCTGGTGCTCGCGCAGGGCGACGACAGCATCGCGCTGCTCCTCAACGCCTCCGAGACGACCGTCGAGTTCACGCTGCCGGAGCGTCCGGGCGGCGGTACCTGGTCCCTCGGCCTGTCGAGCGACCCGGACCAGGCCGTGGACGGCGACGCGACGACGCTGCTCGTCCGCGACGCCTCCTTCACGGCCCTGCAGTAGCCCGAGAGGCCTCCAGTCAGCCCGAGAGGACAGTGAGAGCATGAGCCAGTACGAGAAGCACGATCCGACCACGCTGTACCCGGTCCCGCCGTTCCCGAAGCAGGAGCAGTCGCTGCCCGGGGCCGCGTGGAAGATGGACCCGAAGCCGGACCACGGCGAGGAGAGCTACGTCGGCAAGGCCCGGCTGGAGGGGTTCCGCGGCATCGTCACGGGCGCCGACTCCGGCATCGGCCGGGCCGCCGCCATCGGTCTCGCCCGGGAGGGCGCCGACCTGGTGCTGTCCTACCTGCCCGACGAGCAGCAGGACGCGGAGGAGGTCCGCGACCTGCTCGCGGGCGAGGGCCGGAAGATCGTGCTGTTCCCCGGTGACATCTCGGACGAGCAGTACTGCATCGACCTGGTGCAGAAGGGCGTCGACGAGCTCGGCGGCCTGGACACCCTGGTGATGGTCGCCGGCCGGATGGACAGCAACGACGACATCCTGACCCTCGACACGTCGATGTTCGACTCCACGTTCAAGACGAACATCTACTCGCTGTTCTGGCTGACGAAGGCCGCGGTCCCGCACCTGGAGCCCGGCTCGACGATCGTCACGACGGGCTCGATCCAGGCGTCCACCCCGTCGCCGGACAAGATCGACTACGCCGTCTCGAAGGGTGCGATCAAGCTCTTCACCGAGGCGGTCGCCCAGCAGCTCGCGCCGAAGGGCATCCGCGTCAACTCGGTCGCCCCGGGTCCGGTGTGGACGCCGCTGCAGCCGGGTTCGGACGACGCCGAGACGGTGTCGACCTTCGGACAGCAGGCACCGTACGGCCGTCCGGGTCAGCCGGCCGAGCTGGCCGCGGCGTACGTCCACCTGGTCAGTCCAGAATCGAGCTACCAGTCCGGTTCCACGATCACGGTCGCCGGCGGCACGCCCGCCTTCTGAGCCCGATCCGAGTCCGGCCAGCACTGCGAAGGAGCACACGATGAGCAACGACACCACGGCGCACGACCCCGAGGGCACGCCGAAGCCGGACGGACTCGGCGACGACGGGACCGTCCCCAACGAGCCCGGCGGTGTGGCGGCCGGGTTCACCGGTGACGACTCGCACTTCAACCCGGAAGAGGACGCCGCCGACGGCGACACCGACGGCGACTCCGACGCCTGACCGGACGGCGCACACGCGCGGACCGCATGACGGGAGGCCCGGTACCAGCTGGTACCGGGCCTCCCGTCATGTCATCGGTGCGGTGGTGCGGTCAGTGGTGCCCGTGCACCTTCGCGTGCCCGAGCCCTCGGCGCATCAATGCGCGGTTGACCGGGGTCGTGACGACGAAGGCCAGGGCGAGGGACAGCGCGAGCGAGCCCCAGAACAACCACTGGTCGAGCTGCGCGTCGAGGGCGCCCGGGATCGCGACCACGACCGTGTTGTCGATGACCTCCATCACCGCGATCGACACGGTGTCGGCGGCGAGCGCGACCCGCAGTGCGGCGCCGAGCGACAGGCCGGAGCGGAGCACCCCGCGCATGGTCAGGGCGTAGCCGAAGACGAACGCCAGCACGATCGACAGCACCACGGTGCCGACGTTGTGCAGCCCGGTCGCGGTGCCGATCACCATGCCGAGGACCTCGCCGATCGCGCACCCGGTCAGGCAGTGCAGGGTGGCCTGGGCTGCCATCGACCACGTGGTGGTGCCGTGGCCGCTCATGTCGCCGTGGCCGCTCATGTCGTCGCTGTGCCCGCTCACCGGGCGCTCCCGTCGACGGAACGGAACCGGCGGAGGCGCAGGCTGTTGGTCAGCACGAAGACCGACGACAGCGCCATGGCGGCCCCGGCGATGACGGGGTTCATCAGCCCGGCCATGGCGAGCGGGATCGCGGCGACGTTGTAGGCGAAGGCCCAGAACAGGTTCGTCCGGATGGTGCGGAGGGTCCGGCGCGACAGCCGGACGGCATCCACCGCGGCCCTCAGGTCGGCACGCACCAGGGTGATGTCGGCGGCCTCGACGGCGGCGTCCGTCCCGGTGCCCATCGCGATGCCGAGGTCCGCGGCGGCGAGTGCGGCGGCGTCGTTCACGCCGTCGCCCACCATCGCGACGGTCCGGCCGGCGGCCTGCAGCTCGGTGACGATCCGGTACTTGTCCTCGGGTCGGACGCCGGCGGTGACCCGGTCGATGCCGACCTCGGCGGCGACGCGCTCCGCGACCCCGGCGGCGTCCCCGGTGAGGAGCATGGTGTCGAGGCCGAGCTCGTGCAGCCGACGGACGGCTTCGGCGGCTCCGGGCGCGACGGTGTCCTCGACGACGACGAGCCCGCGGACCCGGCCGTCCCAGGCGACGGCGACGGTGGTCCGTCCGGCGGTCTCGGCTTCGGTCGCCGCGGTGGACAGGGACTCGGGCATGGTGACCGACCAGGCGTCGCGGAGCCAGGACGGGCGGCCGACCAGGACCAGCATGCCGTCCACGAGCGCCTGGACACCGAGTCCGGCGGTGGATGCGAAGGACTCGGGACGGGCCTCGGAGCCATGGCGGTCGGTGCCCGCGGCGCCTGCGGTGACGACCGCGCGGGCGATCGGGTGCTCGGACCCGGATTCGGCGGCGGCCGCGGCACGGAGGACGGCGTCGGCGTCCTCGCCCGTGGCGGGCAGGACCTCGGTCACGCGCATGGTGCCGGTGGTGACCGTGCCGGTCTTGTCGAGCAGGACGGTGTCGATCCGGCGGGTGGCCTCGAGGACCTGCGGCCCGCGGATCAGGATGCCGAGCTGCGACCCACGACCGGTGCCGACCAGCAGCGCGGTCGGTGTCGCGAGCCCGAGCGCGCAGGGGCAGGCGATGACGAGGGTCGCAACCGCGGCGGTCATGGCGGCCTCGACGTCACCCGTGAGCACGAGCCACCCGACCAGGGTCAGGGCGGCGAGTCCGAGCACGACGGGGACGAAGACGCCGGAGACCCGGTCGGCAAGGCGCTGGACGTCGGCCTTGCCGGTCTGCGCCTGGGTCACGAGGGTGCCGATCCGGGCGAGCTCGGTGTCCGCGCCGACCCGGACGGCCTCGACGGTGAGCAGGCCGCCGACGTTGACGGTCGCACCGGTCACCGCGGTGCCCGGGCCGACCTCGACGGGGACGCTCTCCCCCGTCATGACGCTGGTGTCGACCGCGCTCGTGCCGTCGACGACCGTGCCGTCGGTGGCGATGCGCTCACCGGGGCGGACGACGAACCGCTCGCCGACGCGGAGGGACGCGGCCGGGACCTCGACCTCGCGGCCGTCACGGAGCACCCGGGCCGTGCTGGCACCGAGGGCGAGCAGGGCGCGGAGGGCGGCGCTCGACCGGGTCTTCGCGCGGCCCTCGGCGTACCGGCCGGCGAGCAGGAACACCGTCACGGCGGCCGCGACCTCGAGGTACGGCTCCGGGGCGGCACCGCGGGGGGCGGTGAACGCGAAGGTCATGTGCATGTCGGGTCCGCCGGCACCGCCGAACACCAGCGCCCAGAGGGACCAGAGCCCGGCGGCCACGATGCCCAGGCTGACGAGGGTGTCCATCGTCGCGGATCCGTGCCGGGCGTTCAGGGCGGCGGCGCGGTGGAAGGGCCAGGCCCCCCAGGTCGCCACCGGGGCGGCGAGCACGAGCGCGAGCCACTGCCACCACGGGAACTGGAACGCCGGCACCATCGACAGCGCGACGACCGGGACCGCCAGGACGGTGGAGACCACCAGGCGTCGGCGGAGCGGGGCGAGGGCGTCCACGTCGGGCTGCTCGGGCTCGGGGCGGCGGGCGCCGTAGCCGGCCTGCTCGACGGTGGCGATGGCGTCGTCGACCGCGGTGCCGTCGGGCAGCGAGACCGTCGCGGTCTCGGTGGCGTAGTTCACGGTCGCGGAGACGCCCGGCATCCGGTTGAGCTTGCGCTCGATGCGGTTCGCGCACGAGGCGCACGTCATGCCCTCGATCGCGAGCTCGACCGGAGCCGGGGTCGTCGTCGCCACCGGGCTCAGCGCTCCGCCAGGGTGTAGCCGGCCTCGTCCACCGCGGCGTCCACGGCGGTGTCGTCCAGCGGCTCGGTGCTCGTCACGGTCGCGGTGGAACGGCCGCCGGCGACCAGGTCGACCCGCACGTCGGTGACGCCCGGCAGCTCCCGGAAGGCTTCGTCGATGCTCATGACGCAGTGCTCGCACGTCATGCCGTCGATGCCGTAGGTCGCGGTCTGCTGGTCGGTCATCCGGTCCTCCTCGTCTCACCCGTCGGACGGGTACGCTGCTCGCATACCCTCAGGGGGTACCCCTACCGTAACGCCGACGAGGAGGATCTGTTCCCGATGAGCGAAGAGACAGCGCAGACCGAGCACCACGAGCCCGCGCACCACCACGGCTACATCTCCGCGAAGGACGACTACCGCAAGCGCCTGCGCCGGATCGAGGGCCAGGCGCGCGGACTGCAGCGCATGGTGGAGGACGAGGAGTACTGCATCGACATCCTCACCCAGGTGTCCGCGATGACGAAGGCGCTGCAGGCGGTGTCGATGGGGCTGCTCGAGGACCACCTGCGCCACTGCGTCACCGACGCGGTCGCCCGGGGCGGCGACGAGGCCGAGGCGAAGATCCAGGAAGCCACATTGGCCATCAAGCGCCTGGTCCGGTCCTGACACCCCTTCCTCGTGTACTGCTGGGTTCTCCCACCAAACCGACTGCTGGTCCACTCCGAATGTCCTGCGAGGCGCATGGCAACCGACCGCGTCGACTCCTGACGAAGGGTTCCCCTGATGACCACCAACGCATCCGCACGCTCCGGCTACGGCACCACGCTCACCCAGAAGGGCGCGCTGCTCTTCGGTGTCGTCTTCATCATCGTCGGCATCGCCGGCTTCATCCCCGGCCTGACGATGGACATGGGCACCATGTCGGTCGGCGGCAACGACTCGATGGCCAAGCTGCTCGGCATCTTCCAGGTGTCCGTCCTGCACAACATCGTCCACCTGCTGTTCGGCATCGTCGGCCTGCTCGCCGCCCGCTCGCACGGCTTCGCCCGCCAGTACCTGCTCATCGGCGGCATCGTCTACGCCGTGCTCTTCATCTACGGCCTGTTCACCGCCGGCATGGCCAGCGCCGCGAACTTCGTGCCGCTGAACGTCGCCGACAACGTGCTGCACCTGGTCCTCGCCGTCGCGATGATCCTGCTCGGCATCGTCCTGCCCCGCGCCGGAGCCCGCACCGCCCGCTGAGTGCGGTGACGGTCCGCGCACCGCGCTGACCACATGACGGGAGGCCCGTGACCAGCTGGTCACGGGCCTCCCGTCATGCGGTCCGACCGTGCGACGTCGCACGGCCGGTCCGTCGTCAGCCCTGCGGCGGCGAGTACAGCTGCAGGTCGTTGCCCTCGCTGTCCTTGAAGGGGATGATCTTGCCCCACGGGTGCTCGCTGATCTCGCCCTGGATGTCCGCGCCGCGCTCCTTGAGCGAGGCCACCTCGTCCTCGATGCTGCCGTCCGGCTGGAACGAGACGACCGCGCCGCCGTCACTCGACTGGCTGGCGGACTCGCGTCCGTTGAGGCCGATCATCAGCCCGCCGGCGTCGATCTCGCTCCAGTCGTCGGACTGATCCTTGACCGTGAGACCGAGCGTGTCGCGGTAGAACGCGACGGCGCGCTCCATGTCGCTGACCGGGACCCAGACTGCTGCGACTCCACTTGCCATGGTGTTTCCTCTCGTCGTGGTGTGCCCTGGACGCTAGGCCGCCGGGTGTCCGCGACGACCCAGCCCCGCACCGGTTCGGGGTACGCCCAGCACGGCGGCGGAGGCTCGGGGTGATCGCCGCCGTCGGTGCGCGACCCCGACGGGAGGACGACCATGACCGAGATCGTGCACGTGGTGCTCGTGGACTGGGACGGCGAGGACGGCACCGCGCCGGAACGCGCGAGCGCCCTGGTCGCCGAACACCTGCCGACCATCGACGGCGTCGTGTCCGTCACCTCGGGGCCGAGCGTCAGCCCCGAGGGGCTCGAGGGCGGGTTCGACTGGGCCCTCGTCGTCCGGTTCCGCGACGCCGCCGCCCGGGACGCCTACCTGCCCCACCCGGCGCACCAGCCGGTGGCGGACCACATCGGGGCGCGGAGTGCGCGGGTGGTCGTGTTCGACGTCGCGGGCTGACCAGGCAGACGGACAGGAGGCCCGTGGGGCGGTGTCGCCACGGGCCTCCCGTCTGACTGCCCGGCTTCTCAGTGCGGCTGGTCCCGCTTCGCCGTACGATCGTCTTGCCGGAACGTCCGCGTCACGCATCGAGCAGGTCGTGTGCAGGCCGCAGCGAGACGACGCGATCACGGCTGATCGACTGGTCCCTCACCGACACGAACGGGTTCACGGCATGCATGCAGTCATCGTCGGGGGCGGGATCGCCGGCTTCGCCGCCGCCATCGCCCTGCATCGAGCCGGGGCCGACCCGACCGTCCTGGAACGCACCGCCGGGTTCGCGGACGATGTCGGATCGTGGCTGCAGGTCGCCAGCAACGGAGTGGCAGCGTTGCGCGAACTCGGTCTCGGAGCAGCCGTGTCGGCGATCGGGGTCCCGACGCCGCGACTGCAGACGTTCGACCCGCGAGGGCGTCTGACCGCGGACCTCCCGCTCGGGCTGCAGGACGACGGAGTGACGACGCGTTCGCTGGACCGAGCCGATCTCTACCGACTGCTCCGCACGGAGGCGCAACGACGAGGCATCACGGTCATCACCGGAGCACGTGTGCTGAGCGCCGTCGACGAGGGGAACCGGGCGAGCGTGCTCACCGAGACGTCCGAGCGCTTCACGGCGGACGTCGTCATCGGTGCGGACGGTGTCGGCTCTGCCGTCCGACGCACCTTCGGAGGCCACGGGCCCGGGACGGACGACGCGACGTCGCGGGAGGTCCTGGCCCCGGTCGTCAGCATCGGGGGCCGGTACTCCGGCAGCGGACTCACCGAGAGCGAAGCCGGGACCACCGGAACGCTGCAGTTCCGGTTCGGCAGGGAGTGTTTCGTCAGCACGCTGCGGGTCGACGTGTCGACCGTCATGTGGTTCGCGAACCCACGCCTCAGCACGGTGGCCGGGGGCGTGCGCGTCGCCGTGGGCAGGAGCGGCCCGGAGTGGGTCGCGGAGCTCCCGCGTCTCGTCGGGCGGGACGTCCTGCCGCTCGCGGCACTGTCGGCGGGGTCTCGGAGCGTCGACGTGTGGGCGTCCCGGACCACCCCGCGTCCGGTGCGGTGGGGGCGCGGACGGGTGGTCCTGATCGGGGACGCGGCGCACGCGATCCCACCGACCGCCGGGCAAGGTGCTTCCCTGGCGCTCGAGGACGCCGTCGTCCTCGGTTCACTGGTCGCCGGTGGGACCCCGGCGACGACCCTCGCGGTCCGGATGCAGGAGCTGCGGAGTCGCCGCGTCGACGCCATCACACGGCAGGGGGAGCTGCTGGACAAGAGCAAGACACTCGGCGTGGTGGGGTCGGCGCTCCGCGATCGGCTGGTCCTGCCCGGCGCTGCGTTGGCGGCACGCCGAGCGCGCGTGGGACCGGCGGCGTGGATGTACCGGTTCGACCCAGCGACCTGACCCAGGACGCGGACGACTGACGGGAGGCCCGTGGCGGTGTCGCCACGGGCCTCCCGTCCGTCCGTGGCCGGGTCAGCCGGCGGTGCGGAACCGGTCCGGTCGCGCCTGGAACCACCGGATCAGCTCACGGAGTGCCGGTGAGGCGTTCGAGGGTACTGCGTCCGGGGCGGGGGTCTCGGCGGAGATCGACTCGACGTCGTCGAACGTGGAGCGGTAGCCGGGCACGTCCTGCAGGTCGGTCTCGGAGGTCGGCGCGAACGCCATCGTCCACTGCGGGAACTGCCGCTCCTCGATGACGTCCTCGAGCAGCATCGTCACCTTCGTGTGCCGCGGGTCGGTCTTGATCGTGGCCATCTTGGCGCGCACGGCTGCATCCGGGCCCTCGAGCAGCTGCAGGAAGTAGCCGTTGCGGAACAGCAGCATGCCGGTCACGTCGTTCTGCTCGTTGGCGGTGCGGCTCTGCGAGAGCAGGCCGGCGAGGTCGGCGTCGTCGAACGAGTCCGTCGCGACGCTGGAGTAGATCAGCGACAGCATCAGAGGGCACCGCTTCCGGTCGGGGAGGCCCGACACACCCGCGGAGGACGGGTGAGGAACCGGATGCCAGCGAACTCCGGCGCGGCTGGGAGCCGGGCGTCGCTGTCCGCTGAGCGGCGGCGGGTCAGCTCTGCTCGGGCTCCGCCGGCTCGCCGCCGGAGTCCACGTCGCTGTCCTGCTGGGGGTCCTCGGTGGCGTTGCCCGAGGCGGACCCGTCGGGGAGCTCCTCCGTGCGTCGTGCGTCTTCTTCGCTCACGCCGTCCGGGCCGGTTCCACTCAGTGCATCACTCATGACGGGGACGCTACGCCGACCCGGTGGACGCCCGGTCAGTCCTCGCGTCGGCCGGTGCGCAGGCCGTCGAACTGGTCGTCGCGCCACTCCCCCGCGACCGGCGGACCACCGGCGGCCTCCTGCTCGCGGGCGCGGAGCTCGACGCGGCGGATCTTGCCCGACACCGTCTTCGGCAGCGCGCCGAACTCCAGCCGGCGGACGCGCTGCCAGGCGGGCATCGCGGTGCGGGCATGGGCCAGGATGCTCCGCGCGGTCTCGGCCGTCGGTTCCCACCCGGCCGCGAGCGTGACGTACGCCTTGACGACGTTGAGCCGGGACTCGTGCGGAGCCGGGACGACCGCGGACTCGGCGACCGCGGGGTGCTGGAGCAGAGCGCTCTCCACCTCGAACGGCGACACCTTGTAGTCGGAGGACTTGAAGACGTCGTCGGTCCGGCCGACGAAGGTCAGCGAGCCGTCCTCGTGCCGGGTCGCGACGTCACCGGTGTGGAAGTACCCACCCCGCAGGGCGTCGTCGGTCCGCTCCGGGGCGCCGAGGTACCCGGCCATCAGGTTGACGGGGCGGGTCGTCAGGTCGAGGCAGACCTCGCCCTCGGTGACGCCGGCCTCGCCCGTGACCGGGTCGAGGAGCTCGATCGCGATGCCGGGCAGGCCGTGGCCCATCGCCCCCGGACGGACGGTGTCGCCCGGGGCGTTGCCCACGATCGCGGTGGTCTCGGTCTGCCCGTAGCCGTCACGGATGGTCCGACCCCAGGCCTCCTCGACCAGGCGGATCACCTCGGGGTTCAGGGGCTCGCCGGCGGAGACGACCTCACGGAGCGCACGCGGACGGGCGCCGAGGTCGGCCTGGATGAGCAGGCGCCACACGGTCGGCGGGGCACAGAACGAGGTGACCTCGGCCCGCTCCAGCTGGTGCAGCAGGGCGGCCGGGTCGAAGCGCTCCTGGTTGTGCACGAAGACGGTGGCCTCGGCGATCCACGGGGCGAAGAAGCAGCTCCACGCGTGCTTGCCCCAGCCGGGCGAACTGATCGCCAGGTGTACGTCGCCGGGCTGCAGACCGATCCAGTACATCGTCGTGAGGTGCCCGACCGGGTACGAGGTCTGCGTGTGCACGACCATCTTCGGCTTGTCGGTCGTCCCCGACGTGAAGTACACCAGGCAGGGGTCGTCGGACGCGGTGACGACCTCCGGACGCCATTCGTCAGCCGGTGCCGGTTCGCCGAGGTCGTCCGGGTAGGTCGTCCAGCCGTCCGCGCTGCCGCCGACGACGATGCGCGTGAAGTCGCCCGTGACGTCGGCGTACTTCGGGGTCTCGCGGAGCGTGGTCACCACGTGGGCCACCTGACCGCGGTCGACGCGGTCCTGCAGGTCCGCGGCGCCGAGCATGGTCGAGGTCGGCAGGATCACGGCGCCGACCTTCATCACGGCGAGCATCGACTCCCAGAGCTCGAGCTGGTTGTCGAGCATGAGCAGGACGTGGTCGCCCTTGCCGACGCCCAGGTCGTGCAACCGAGCCGCCAGCCGGTCCGATCGGGCGGACATCTCGGCGTAGGTGGTGTGCGACTCGCGGCCGTCCTCCTCGACGATCACGAGTGCCTCGCTGTCGTTGCCCTGCGCGATGACGTCGAACCAGTCGATCGCCCAGTTGAACGTCTCGCCGACGTCGGGCCAGCGGAAGTCACGCCGCGCGGCCGCACTGTCGGAGCGGGCGTGCAGCAGGACGTCTCGGGCGGCGCGGAAGGCGGAGGCGGGTTCGGTGCGCATCCTCTGACCTTGCCCCATCCCGCTCGTGATGCACAGCAGGACACCTCGGATAGCGCATCGGGACGTCGTGAGTCAACCCCTCGCGGACAGACCGTCGCCATCCGTACGGTCTCCGATGGCGTGCTCCGTCTGCACGCCCGGACGGAGAGGAAGCGGATGACCACGATCGACGACACCGCGCCCGACCGTGCGGCGGACGACGACCGCAGCACCGTCCGGCTCGAGGCCGCCGGCGGGTCCCCGGCCGCGGCCGTCGTGGACCTCAGCGGCTTGTACGCCGGGCGACACTGGGCAGCGCGCAGCACCGGCCGGCCCTTCTCGTACCGCTACACCGCCGTCGGCGACGCGGACGTCACGTTGCGGCGGTCGCAGATCTCCGGCTCGATCCGCGGCCTGATCCCGGTGTCCGACGACTACGTCGTGCAGTGGCTGACGGCCGGCAACGGGATCCCCGACGTCGTCCACGACCGCGTGCCGATGGTCGACGACGTCCCGATGCTCTTCCCGACCGCCCGCGAGTTCGTGTTCGCGTACGAGGACTACGACCAGCGTCTGGTGCACATGTCCCGCCGCCTGGTGCACGAGGTCGCCGACGAGCTCTTCCACACCGGTCCGGTCCCCGATCTCGGCATCGACCACCTGCGCACCCTCGACCCAGCCGCCGTGACGCGGTGGCGGAACAGTCTGTCGCTGCTCTCGCGTGAGTTGCGTGTCGGCGGTGTGGAGAGCCTCCTGTGGCACACGCTCACCCGTGAGACCGCCGCGGCGTTCCTCCGGATGTACCCGCCGACCGTGACCGCCCTGCCGCCGGCCGTGCTCCTGCCGAGGCGGGCGCGCCTCCGGGCCGCCGTCGAGCACGTGCACGCGCACGCGGCCGAACCCCTCACCGTCGCCGACGTCGCCGGGGCCGCGGGGCTCAGCGTCCGCGCCACCCAGGAGGCGTTCCAGCGCCACATCGGGATGACCCCGCTCCGCTACCTGCAGCACGTCCGTCTCGAGCGGGTCCGCCAGGAGCTGCTGCAGGCCGACCCGACCACCGTGTCCGTGCAGGCGATCGCACGGGCGTGGGGGTTCGCGCACCTCGGTCGGTTCTCGGCGGCCTACCGGAACGCGTACGGCGAGTACCCGCGGAACACCCTGCGCCGCTGACGAGCCGTCTCAGTCGAAGCCGTCGAGCCCCTCGGCCTGCAGGTCCGGGTCCTCGTGCACCGGCCGGACGGGTCCGGCCAGCACCGCCAGACGCCGTACCTGCGCGATGAAGCCCGCGTCGTCGACTCCCGCGTCGCGGTCGTCGTCGGTCGCCGGCCCGACGGTGATCAGGCTGGCCGGACCGAGCAGCAGCGTCTCGACGACGGGCCGGCCCTCGTCGTCGAAGGTCGGCACGTCGATGGTGTCGGTCTTCCCGTTCCCGCCCAGCACGGCGGCGTACCGGATGACGGCGTCGGCAGCACCGTCGGTGGTCCGGATCGCCCGGCCGGCGTAGTGGATGTCCTTCACCGGCCCAGTGAACGCAGCACCGGATGCGCTCGGTCCCAGACTCGGGCCGACCCATCGTGGAACACGCAGGGGTTCCTCGGTGTTGCACCCGGTACTGTCGCAGCCAGCGTCACGAACCACGGAGGTACCGATGACCACCACCGAGACCGCGATCCTCGCCGGCGGATGTTTCTGGGGAGCACAGCAGCTGCTCCGCCGACGCCCGGGCGTCATCAGCACACGCGTCGGCTACTCCGGCGGCGACGTCCCCAACGCCACCTACCGCAACCACGGCACGCACGCCGAGGCCGTCGAGATCGTCTTCGACCCCTCGGTGATCTCGTACCGCGAGCTGCTGGAGTTCTTCTTCCAGATCCACGACCCGTCCACCAAGGACCGGCAGGGCAACGACGTGGGCGTCAGCTACCGTTCGGCGATCTTCTTCGCCTCGGACGAGCAGCGTGACGTCGCCCTCGACACCATCGCCGACGTCGACGCCTCGGGCATCTGGCCCGGCAAGGTCGTCACCGAGGTCGCTCCGGTCGGCCCGTTCTGGGAGGCCGAGGAAGAGCACCAGGACTACCTCGAGAAGGACCCCTACGGGTACACGTGCCACTTCGTGCGCCCGAACTGGGTGCTCCCGAAGCGCAGCGAGACGGCCGCCACGGCCTGACGCCCAGCGCGAGCACGGACGAGACGGGAGGCCCGGTACCAGCTGGTACCGGGCCTCCCGTCCGTCGTCCTGCTCAGGGTGAAGCTGGCAGAGTGCCTGGCTGGCGGATGCAGTCCGCACAGAGGCGATTCCCATGTCATACTCAGCGAAGCAGCCCGATCGGCCGTCCGGCCGACCACTGCTCGCAGGGATTCGTCTCCTGCACTTGCCGCTCCCAGCAGGTCGAGCACCACGTCCACCGGTCGATGCGCCGGTCCCGCAACCACGGGACCAGGCTGCCGTCAGCTCCTCGAGCTGTCAGACACGGACGCGGTCGACGCAGATCGACGTTCGACGTCGTAGAGGGCACACCATGAAGAAGATCATCACCGCCACCGTCATCGGCGCCGCCGGCGTCGCACTCCTCCTGGGCGGCGCGGGCACCTTCGCGCTCTGGAACTCCAGCGCCGAGACCGCCGGGGGCACGATCGTCGCCGGTGCCCTCGCCATCAAGCCCACCGCCCAGGCGGCGTCGTGGACAGTGAACGGCGGCTCCCCGCTGTCGACGCTCGACGGGTACCCGATCGTCCCCGGCGACGTCGTCACCTACTCGCAGGACATGATCGTGTCGGCGAACGGCAAGGGGCTGACCGCGAAGCTCGCCGTCGACCCGGCCTCGGTCGAGGCGACCTCCACGAGCGCACCCGCCGACGTCGCCCTGGCGAAGTACCTGTCGACGAACGCCGTCCTCACGGCGACCGGTGACGGCGTCTCCGGGACGTCGGCGCCCTACACGGTGACCGGACAGACCGGCCACGAGCAGGACGTCCGCGTCGGCGTCACCATCACCTTCCCGAAGAGCGACACCGCCGGGGTCGAGGACGGCACCCAGAACGGTTCCGTCGACCTCGACGCCATCGCCGTCACCCTGACCCAGGCGTGAAGCGCGGGTGCCGAGGTGCCGCGATGACCAGCTGGCCGGTGGCGACCCTGCTCGCCGCCGGCGTGGTCGGGATCGCGGCCCTGGTCGCGGTCGCGAGCGACGGTGGGACCTTCGCACTCCTCAGCGCCCAGGCCTCGACCGATCCGGTGACCATCACCGCCGGGTCGGCCGACCTGTCCCTGAGCGACATCGCGCTGCCGACCACGGCGCTCTGGCCCGGCGACACCGAGTTCGGGGTGCTGACCGCGCGCAACACCGGGGACGTGCCGCTCGACCTGGGCATCGCGACCGCTCGCGGGACCGCGCCGGCGAGCGCGACCGCTGTGGCCGACCTGCGGGTCGCGATCGGGACGTCCACCTCGGCAGCCGCCTGCCGCTCCGGCGTCATGCACACCACGTGGACCGGCACCCTCGACTCGAACACCGCGACGACGGCGGGCATCTCCGTCCGCCCGGGCGCCGCCGTGGTCCTCTGCATCGGGCTCACGATGCCGTCGAGTGCTCCCGCATCCCAGCAGGGCCTCGGCACCGACTTCACCGCGACGATCACCGGGACGCAGGCGAGCTCATGACCGCACGCAGACACCGTGCCCCCACCGACCGTCGACGCCTGGTGCTCCTCGGCTCGACCGCCGTCGCGCTCCTCGCCCTCGGGATCGGCACCGCCGGCACCGCCCGGGCGTCGTGGACCGCTCCCGCCCAGACCGTCGGTGCGCACGCGTCGACCGGTTCGGTCGCCGTCACGATCACCGGCGTCCAGGACCTCGCGAGCACCTACACGTCGAGCGCCCTGGCCCACGCCGCGACGGTGACGATCGTCAACTCCGGGACGGTCCCCGCCGACGTCCGTCTCGCCCTGACCGCCTCCGTCGGCGCGTCCCTGTCCACCGCACAGCGCGTCGACGTGTGGCAGCCGACGGCCGGCAACCCCTGCACCGGCACCCCCTCCAGCACCGCCCGCTCGGGCTCCGGCTCGTCGATCCCCGACGTCACCGCGAGCCTGGCCGCCGGTGCGAGCACGACCTCCTGCGTCCGGACGTCCGTCACCCAGGGGCAGCGCTTCGACCTGTCGGGAGGCGCGACCACCCTCGACGCGCTCGTCACCGCGCGCCAGGGGTCCTGGACCGGCACCGCGCACGCCCAGGCGACCCAGGCCGTCGCCGCCACCGTGACACCGGGCATGCCCACGAAGACCAGCGAGACCGACAGCAGCATCGCGCTCACGTGGAACGCCCCCGCGGACACCAGCGGCATCGGCTCGTACGTGGTCACCCGCGACGGCGTCACGATCGCCACGCTGCCCGCGTCGACCCGCTCGTTCACCGACACCGGCCTGCAGGTCTCCACCTACTACGCGTACGCCGTCCGGGCCGTGCCGACCGGCCCCGCCGGACACTCCTCCCCCGTCTCGACGACCGTCCAGCACGCCACCGGCTGGTTCACCACCACCGGCCGCTACGCGCTGCGGAACCCCGCCACCGGGACGTGCGTGACGGCCGGCGGCACGACCTCCGGCAGCCCGATCACGACCGCCGGGTGCACCACGAGCACCGCGCAGACCTGGCAGTTCAGCGTCGACGGCGACTGGCTGCGCGTCACGTCGCCGGCGGCTCCGCAGCTCTACTGGGACGCACCGAGCGACCGCTCCGCGGTGCTGCGGACGCTCAACGACATCAGCGCGCAGAAGTGGTCCGCCGAGGCCGTCGGTGCCGGTTCCGGCCTGTTCCGACTGCACAACAAGAACGACCTGTGCCTGACGGCGGCAGCGTCGTCGTCCGCGTCCGCGAGCACCGCGATGAGCGTGGCCGACTGCAGCTCGTCCACGCTGCAGCTGTTCACCCTGCGGGCGACCTCGTGACGAAGGCGAGCACGGCCCCAGCCCACACGCGTGCCTCGGCGGTCGCCCGCCTGCTGGGGCAGACCGCCGCCGTCCTGGTGCTGCTCGCCGTGATCGCCGTCGCCGCGCTGGCGATCGTCGTCCCGAGGCTCACCGGGTCCGTCCCGCTGACCGTGCTCACCAGCTCGATGGAGCCCGGGATGCCGCCCGGCACCCTGGCCGTCGTCCGCCCGATCGACCCCGACGACATCGGCGTCGGCGACATCGTCACCTACCAGATCCGCGTCGACCGGCCGGGCGTCATCTCGCACCGCGTCATCGGGATCGCGGTCGGTGCCGACGGCCGACGCCTCTTCACCTTCAAGGGCGACAACAACACGGACGCCGATCCGGACCGTGTGGTCGCGGCACAGATCATGGGGCGCGTCTGGTACTCGATCCCCGGGCTCGGCTTCGTCAACACCTCCGTCGCGGGGCACGCGAAGACGTGGCTCGTGCCGACGCTGGGCATCGCCATGATCGGGTACGCCCTGCTGCTCGTGGTCCGTGCGCTGATCGGCGCGCGACGTGCGCGCGCGACGGACGGGAGGCACGGCACCAGCCGGCACCGCGCCTCCCGTCCGTCACCGGTCGCGTCTACCGCGTCCGCGTCGCCCCGATCGCCCACACACGTGGCGGCTGCGCGCCGTTGACGGCGTGGTCCCCGACGATCCGCGCCTTGAACACCCACGGGTTGTGACTGCCCGCGGTCCGGGCGTTCCGCCAATGCCGGTCCAGGTTCTTCGTCGTGCTGACGCCGGAGGCGGCGAGCGCGTCGAACAGGTGCGAGGTCGCCTGGGTCGCCAGTGACGTCAGCGCGACCTGCGCCTGCGCGGTCGCGAGTTCGGCCCGGTCGTTGCGGCGTTCGTCCTCGGCCTCGTCGAGGGCGGCCCCCTCGTACGCGGCCTGCAGCGCCTCGGCTGCCCGGTCGACGATCGCGGTGGCGGCGAAGCCGGCGGACGAGACCTCGCCGACGACCTGCAGGATCTGCGGATCGGCGGCGAAGGTGTCGGCGTTGCCGTGCGAGAAGACGCGGTTGCGGGTGCGGACGGCGAGCGCGACCTCCCGTTCGGCGGCCAGGACCGAGCCGGCCAGGACCGCCAGCAGCACCCCCTGGTAGAACGCGGTCTGGTACTTGAACCGGTCGTCGAACAGTGTCACCGCGTCCGCCTCGACGCGCGCGTCGACGAAGGTGCTCGTGCCGGAGCCGGTGGTCTGCTGGCCGAAGCCGTCCCAGTCGTCACCGTGCGTGACGCCGTCCTGGTGGGCGTCGACGATCGCGATCACCCGCTCGCCGGTGTCGGTGCGCTCGGCGTAGGTGTCGATCCAGTCCGCGAAGACGCTGCCCGTCGAGTAGTACTTCTGCCCGCTGATCCGGAACGTGCCGTCGGGCTGCGGGGTGACCTTCGTGATGACGTCACCGATCTGCACGGCGCCGACCTCGGTCCACGAGTTGCCGGCGATCTCGCCGCGGCCGAAGCGGTCGAGCCAGCGCGTCCGCTCCCCCGACCGGCCGACCAGGCGGTCCTCGACCAGGGCGAAGTGGCCGCGGAGGGCCTGCGGGATGTTGCTGTCGGCGGCGGCGAGCTCGGTCAGCAGCCGGAACAGCTGCGGCAGGGTCGCGCCGGCGCCGCCGTGCTCGACCGGCACCCGCAGGGCCCCGAAGCCGGCGTCGGCGAGTTCGCGGATCTCGGCGGCGGGGAGGGTGTGGGTGCGCTCACGCTCGGAGGCGCCGGCGGCGATCCGGTCGAAGAGCGGGCGGAAGCGGGCGGCGAGGGTCTCGTAGTCCGGTGCGGTGTGCGTGGCGGTGTTCGTCGTCATGGTGCGTCCGTTCTCGTGTGGCGGGCGGTCGGTCAGGAGGCTGTGGTCGCGGCGGGCGCGGGAGCGGCGGTGGGCGAGGTGGCTGCGGCGGGCGCGGGAGCGGCCGCGGGCGAGGTGGCCGGGTTCCGGCTGCTGCGGCGGGTCAGGGCGGCTGCGCCGCCGAACACGACCACCTCACCCAGCACCGCGATGGCGGCCGCGACCGGCCCGGTCGGCCAGTGGCCGGTGAGGGCGAGCAGCGCCGGCACGAGGGCGGTCAGCGGACTCGCCAGCACGAGCGCCCAGCCGGTGTAGGTGGCGATCGAGGTCCGACCGAGGGCCAGGAGGACGAAGAACAGCGACCAGAGCACCGCCCACCCGACCCACAGCACGGCGAGCACCGGGTCGTCCGCGACGTACACCCCGGCGAACACCACCGCGGTGACGGCGACCAGGCCGCAGAACCAGCCGAGACCGGCCGAACCCAGGCCGGCGAGCGCGTCCACCCCGACGGAGAGGTACGTCAGGCCGAACAGGAACGTCCCGGTGATCGCGAACAGCGCCGGCAGGGACCCGTCGGCCGAGATCGCGACGGCGGTGCAGAGCAGCAGTTGCAGCCCGCCGATGAGGACGTTGGAGACCCCGCTGTCACGTCCGGGGACGCGTCCGAGCAGGGTGAGGCCGTTGAGGAGCAGCGCGGCCGCGGACAGGATCAAGCAGATGGAGGCCATGCCGAGAAGGTGCCACGCAGCGTCGACGTGATGGGGAAGATGACCGCCCCTTACGGAATGCTGCGCTCCGTGACGGCGGACGGGACGCAGGATCCTGCACGCCACTGTGCGAAGATCGTCCGGTGGATGCCCCCCGACGACCCGTAGCCGTCGTCATCGCCGCCATGAGCGAAGAGGTCGCGGCGTTCACCGACCTGCTCGGTGGCGAGCCGGTCCTCGACGGGCCGACCGGCGGTCACGACGAGCACCATCTGCTCGACGTCGGTGGCTCCACGGTCGCCGTCCGCCGCAGCGGCATCGGCTTCACGAACGCCACCGCTGCCGTCGCCCACGCCTTCCACGACTTCGGCTCCGGCATCCCCGTCATCAGCGTCGGGACCGCGGGCGGACTCGCCCGGCACATCCAGCTCGGCGACGTCGTCATCGGCGACTGGTACGTCAACCTCAACGCCGACGCCACCGCCTTCGGCTACGCGCTCGGCCAGGTGCCGGGCATGCCCGCCGGGTTCACCGGTGACGTCGACCTGGTCCGCCGTGCGCAGGCGGTCCCGACCCTCGACGTGATCCGGCTCGAGCCGATCGGCTCGAGCGAGGTCTTCGTGACCGAGGGACGCGCCCGCGACTTCCGTCAGGCCTTCCCGACCGTCGCGGCGGTCGACATGGAGTCGGCGGCGATCGCCCAGTTCGCGCACGTGCACGCGATGCCGTTCGTGTCGGTCCGGGGCATCAGCGACCTGTGCGCGCCGGACGGGGACGAGTTCCGGCAGCACCTCGACGACGCGGCCGCTCGTGCTGCCCGGGTCGTGCACGGGCTCGTCGTGGGGTTGGCGACGGGGGCTGGTTCGCTGCCCGCTGCGTGAGCGGCTACTGCCGCTGCATCCGGGCACGGGTGCGGCGTCAGGACGGGTGGGCGGACCCGTTCACGTCCGTGCTGGTGTCTCGGCAAGCGGAACGCGGTTCGGCGAGCAGCACGTGACCGACCGCTCGTGCCTCAGGCGCCGTGGCCCCGGTGGTGCCCACGTCCCGTCGCGTCGGCGTTGACCAGGTGCAGTTCGTTGCCGTGGCGCTGGAGCACGGGCTTGTACCCGGCGGGCAGGCCGTCGACACGGACGGTGCGGAAGTCCGTCCCCTTGGCGATGCGGTCGGCCTTGATCAGGACGACGTCGTTCGCCAGCGCCGTGCCCTCGGTGACGTGCACCTGCAGCGTCCCGCCGAACGACGCGGTGCCGGCGACGCGCAGGGCTGGTTGCCGCCCGTCGACGCTCAGCGACAACGTGGCATGCGAGCGCTGCGTCAGGTCGCCGCCGATGCGGACCGTCCTCGTGCTCGCGTCGGCGAGTGTGCCGGAGACGGTCGTCACCGATCCCTTGCCGAGGGCGGCAGCGGAGTCAGCCGTCAGCGTTCCGTCGCGCACGGTGGTGCCACCGGTGAAGCGGTTCGTGCCGGCGAGCGCGAGGACGCCGGCGCCGCGCTTGGTCAGCGACCCGGTGCCGCCGATGTCGTTGCGCCAGGTGTCGGCGGCGTCCAGGCCCTTGTCAGCGGCATCCATCGAGACCGTCACCGGGCCGTCGAACGCTCCGTAGCCGGAAGCTGCCGAGAAGAGGTCGAGTCGCCCCCACCCTTCCGCGTCGTCCAGGAGCGGGTAGCCCGACGGCAGCGCGGTCGTCCGGAGCACCTCTCGGATCTGGTCGTCGCTGAGGTACGGCAGGCGGGTACGGAGGAGCGCCTCGGCGCCCTTCGGCACCGTGGCGGGGACGGTCTTCCCGCCGGACCGCGTGAACCCGTACGTCAACCGCTTGCGGTACTCCGCCTTGTCCGCCGCGTAGTCGGCGTGATCGACCGCGGTCGAGGCGGCGGCGAGCACCTTCTCGGCCTGCTGGTGGGCCTGCTGCTCGAGCTGCGTGTTGGCCGGGTCGTTCAGGACCGCTGCCGCCAGCGCGGTCGCGAGGACCCGCCCTCCCATGACGTCGAGGGGCGAGTGCATCCCCGCGACGATCCGGCTGTTGCCGATCTCCGAGCCCTCGGTGAGGAGCTCGGCGTACTTCTGCGGGTACGCGTACGCGAAGGCCAGGGACGACAGGTAGCCGGCGTTGGTGTGCCCGCTGGGGAATCCGCCGTCGGTCGCCGGGGTCGGCGACTCTTCCGGGACGAGCTGCGGGAGGACCTGCACATCGCCGCTCTGCCGGTACGGCCGCGCGTACTGGTAGTACTTCTTCGCGTTGCTCGCCGAGGAGTAGTCGCCGCGCAGCGTGTTCACCAGCTGCACGACGTCGCCGAGGTCCGAATCGGTGTCCGCCCACGCGCCGTTCGCGTTGCCCTGGTCGACGTACTGCTTCGTCGTGGCGTCCGCCGGGATCTCATCGGGGATCGTGGTGCCGGCGTTCGTCGCGGCCTTCACCCTGTCGGACAGGTCACCGAAACCCGCGATGGCCGAGTAGCTCTGGTTCCGTCGGTCGATCAGGTACGCCTCGTGCCCCTGCGCCTCCGTGCGGGTCCGCGTGGTCTTCGCTGCCTGCGCGATGTTCGAGTCCAGGATCCGCTGGGCTGCGGCATCGACGGCGACCCCGTTGTCCCACGACGATCCAGGGCGCCACAGTTTGCCGAACTGCGACAGCACGCCGATCGCGGCATTCCCCTCCGGTGTGGTGGCAGCCGGGGTGTTCGTCTTGTAGGTGTCGACGAAGTACCCGTAGGCGCCGGGCCGCGGCGCGGTCCGCGACGGCGCCGCCGACGCTCCCGCGGGAGCGATCAAGGACACGGCGCAGGCCACGGCCAGGACGCCCAGCACCGTGCGGGCTCGACGTCTCGGGACAGCGATCAGGAACGGGCGCATGGGTACCTCTCCGCTCGGAGCGTGGTCACACGGACCGGTGACACAGAGAGGAAGGGTTGCGGAGGCTCGTGAACCGGAGGTGGCACGGACGTGAACCGCTGCCGTACGCCCTACTGCGGGTCTCTCAGCCGAGACTTGCCCCAGGAAGCGGAAGAGCCCCGAATCCCTGCGTTTGCAGGGATCCGGGGCTCTTCGTCCTGGCGGTACCGGTGGGATTTGAACCCACGGTGGAGTTGCCCCCACACATGTTTTCGAGACATGATCCTTCGGCCGCTCGGACACGGTACCGGGAAAGAGTTTACACGATCCGGGAGGCCCCCGGCGACACCCAGCACACCTCCCCCTCCACAGGTGCGGACGTCCGGCGCTCCGTCCACAGAACGCCACGCGGGTGACCTCGATCCGAGGGTCCGCGCGTACCGTCTCCGGCATGAGAACGCGCACCCTCGTCGCCCTGCTGTCCTCCCTCGCCGGCGCCGCCGTCGTCAGCGGAGCAGCGGGCTTCGGCGCGCGGGCAGGGATCCGGGGTCAGCGGGCCGCGTCGCAACGGGTGGTCGACATGCTCCCGGTGCACGCCGACTGGTGGCGCGAGCGGCTGCACCACGAGGGCCAGCTCACGTACGTGGCGATCGGCGACTCGGCCGCGCAGGGTGTCGGCGCGACGGCTCCAGGGCGAGGGTACGTGGGGCTGCTCGCGCGTCGGATTCGACACCGCTCCCGGATGACCGTGCGGGTCGTGAACCTCAGCGTCTCCGGATCGACGACGTGGGGTGCGAAGAAGGACCAGCTGCCGAAGCTGCAGCACTTCACGCCGGACATCTGCACGGTGTCGATCGGGGCGAACGACATCGCCGACTTCCACCCGGACAAGTTCGAGCGGAACATCCGGGCGATCTACGGCGCGGTGCCCTCCCACGCGGTGGTCGCCGAGCTGCCGTGCATGTTCGTGCCCGACCGCGAGCGCAAGGTCGCCGTCGCGAACGAGATCGTGCACCGGGTCGCCGCCGAACTCGGGCTGACCGTGGCTCCGCTGCACGAGATCACGAAGCGCGTCGGGATCCGGCGGACCTTCTTCAACACGTACGGCGACCTCTTCCACCCGAACGACCGCGGGTACGAGATCTGGGCGAGCGCGTTCGAGCCGGCGGTCGACAACCGCGTGGACACCGTCGCCGCGATCCGGCGCTACCTCTCTGCGCGGGAAGCCGAGGACCTCGGACGCCAGGCCGGTGACGTCGCCCACGCCCGGGCAGAGCAGGACACCGAGGGTGCCGAGACGATCGACACCGCGAACCGCCCGAGCTCGCTCGACCGCCTGCGCCAGCGCGTCACCGGGTCGCTCCCGCTGCCCGGTCGGACCGACGACGGCGAGCCGACCGATGTCGGCGGAGCGGCCTAACCTCGTCCCATGGCCCGCCCCCAGTCGTCCTACCGCTGCTCCGAGTGCGGTTGGACCAGCATCAAGTGGGTCGGCCGCTGCGGTGAGTGCCAGTCCTGGGGAACGGTGGAGGACGCCTCCGCTGCGACGGCGAGCACCCGTGGCACCGCATCGATCGCCGTCACCGGCAACCGCATCGCCCGTCCGATCACCGAAGCCCGCAGCGGCTCCTTCCAGCGCTGGCAGACCGGAATCGGTGAGTTCGACCGTGTCCTCGGCGGCGGCATCGTCCCCGGCGCGGCCGTGCTGCTGAGCGGTGAGCCCGGGGTCGGCAAGTCCACCCTGTTGCTCGAGGTGGCCTCGCGGGCAGCCGCGATGGGCAAGCGGGTCCTCTACGTCAGCGCCGAAGAGTCGGTCGACCAGGTCCGGCTCCGCGCCGAGCGCACCGGGGCCATGCACGACGACCTGTACCTGGCGAGCGAGGTCGACCTCGGCGTCATCCTCGGCCAGATCGAGCAGGTGCAGCCGGACCTGCTCATCGCCGACTCGGTGCAGACCATCTCCTCCGCCTCGGTCGACGGCATCGCGGGCGGTACGTCACAGGTGCGCGAGGTCGCCTCGACGCTGATCCGGGTCGCCAAGCAGGCGGCACTGCCGGTCCTCATCGTCGGACACGTCACGAAGGACGGCACCATCGCCGGCCCACGCCTGCTCGAGCACCTGGTCGATGTCGTCTGTCACTTCGAGGGCGACCGGCAGACCGCCCTCCGCTTCGTCCGCGCCCTGAAGAACCGGTTCGGTCCCACCGATGAAGTCGGCTGCTTCGACATGGCCGGCGACGGCATCCACGAGGTCCCCGACCCCAGCGGCCTGTTCATGTCCCGCAACGGGGCGCCGGTGTCGGGCACCTGCATCACCGTGGCGATGGAGGGCCGCCGAGCCCTACCGGTGGAGATCCAGGCTCTCGTCGTCCCGAGCTCGGCACCGCAGCCGCGCCGGGTCGTCAACGGGGTCGACGCGTCGCGGGTGGCGATGCTCCTCGCGGTGCTGGAACGCCGTGCCGGCATCAAGCTGTCCGACGCCGACGTCTACGTGTCGACGGTCGGCGGCATGAAGCTCACCGAACCGGGCGCCGACCTGGCGATCGTGCTCGCCCTCGCCAGTGCCGCACGAGACCGGCCGTACCCGCACACCCTCGCCGCGATCGGGGAGATCAGTCTGGCGGGCGAGATCCGTGCGGCGACCGGGGCGAAGCAGCGGGCCAACGAAGCCGGACGTCTGGGGTTCACGACTGTCCTCGGCGCCGACGCCGAGCACCTGCGTGAAGCGCTGCGGGTCGCGTTCTCGATGACGAGGTCACCACGAGAGCGCGAGCTCGACGCCGCCTTCTGACGGAGGCACCGACACCCGGAGAACCGGACACAGCCTCCAGGCCGGTCAGCGCCGGTCAGCGCCGGTCAGTGTCCGCCAACGCCGGTCAGTGCCCGCCAGACCGTCCGTGCCGGTCAGGCGCGCAGCGCAGCCAGCAGGTCCGCCGGCTCCGACTGCATGGTGTGCGGCCCGGCGATGTCGAAGAACACACCCTCGAGCGAGTCCAGGTGCGCGGACAGGAACTCCTCCAGCCGCGCGGCGTCGTAGACCATCACCTGCCGGAGCTTCTCGCCCGGCACCATCGCCGTGTACGCGTCCGCCGACGAGAACAGCAGCAGGATGCGCTTGTCCGAGCCCTCACGGCCGAACACCCGGACCTGCATGTCCTTCTTCCCGGTGACGAGCCGCGGGACGATCACGATGTCGTTGCGCAGCGCGTAGGCCACTGCAGCGACGTCCTGCTTCGCGAGGGCTTCCTCGAGCTGCTCGCTCCGGAAGCGCTGTTCCTTGTCTGCCATCGCCCCTAGTCAAGCAGCACGCGCGTGCGTGCGGCTCCGGTCAGGTGACGAGACGGGAGGCACGGTGCCGGTCAGTGGACCCGGCCGGCCTGGACGGCGTGGGTGCGGATGCGGAGGTCGGCGGCGAACTGGGTGGTCTCCGGACCGAGCTCGTCGTCCGGAGCGGACTGCACCAGGACGCCGATCGCCGGGGCGAGGATGAAGCTCGACGTCGCGGCCATGCCGTAGTCGTCGACCGAGGGGACGTCCACGCGGTCAGCGAGTCCGGACTGTGCCAGTGCCGTTGCGTAGTCGAGCACGGCGTAGGCCGCTTCGTCGCTCGTCATGACCGAGGCGACCCCGTAGATGAGGTACTTCATGGCCCAGCCTTCCGTCGATGTCCGTGACGCTACGCCGCGGTCGCCGTGCCGGAGTCGCATGTCGTCCTGTAGACGCACTCAGCGGGCGCACCTCTGAGCGATGTCCCAGACAACGTCACCAGGGGTGACCGCGTGTGCGATCCGGTCGGTGCCGAGGGCCTCCGCGGGCTGCTCCACCGTCGCCGCCATGCCTCTGGGGCCGCGGTTCTGCCTTCCGCCCGGGCCGGACGGCGGCCGCGCCCGGCCCGTCCGGAGGCCCATCCGCACCCGCCGAAGCGGGGATTCCGAGCGTCATCGAGGGGGTCGAGACGGATTCGCCCTCGCGTCAGGGCCGATCTTCGCGTAGCATCGCTGGTGGCGTGTGGGTGGACCACCTGCTGGGCGGTCTCGACCACCAGGCAGATCTCCACCTGTTCCCGAGCATGGCGTGGCCAATCCTGCGTTGTGCGAAGGCCCTCGTGTGTGAGCATTGCGAACAACACGGGGTCCCGTACACGAAGACTCCAATCTTCCGCACCGACGGGATCGTCGCCTGGTTTCACAGCCGGGTCGATCTCGTAGCCTGCGACCCGTTCACCTGCCCGATGGTGAGTGCACTTCCGATTGCACTGAACCTCTGATCTCCGTCGCCCCGCTCGATGCCGGGTGCCGCACAAAGCTCGATGGCCATGCCGTCGAAACCCGCGGTGGTGGAATTCTCTCGCCGCGCACGTAAGAAAGTAAGGAACGCCGAAATGGCAACTGGGACTGTCAAGTGGTTCAACAACGAAAAGGGCTTCGGCTTCATTGCGCCGGACGACGGCAGCGCTGACGTCTTCGCCCACTTCTCCGCGATCGGTGGCAACGGCTACAAGTCGCTCGAGGAGAACCAGAAGGTCGAATTCGAGATCACCGAGGGCCGCAAGGGCCCGCAGGCGGAGAACATCACCGTCATCGGCTAACACCGGTCTTCGCGAGCGCCGGGTCTGAGGAGCAATCCTCGGCCCCGGCGCTTCGTCGTTCTTGCAGCAGCGGATGGCTGGTGGCTCAAGGTCCACCCCTGAGGCGCAGCACCACGGGTCGTAACGGTCGCCGAAAGCGAAGACCCCCGGACGAAGCCAGGGGTCGGACGCCGATCGGGCTTTCCCAATCCACTTGCGTCGATTTTATCCCGACGGCAGCACCGCCGTCCCTCAGCTCAGGACGAACTGTACCGACTCCGCCGACGTGATCTCCCCCACCGCGACCTGCAGGTGGTAGCTCGCGCCCCCAGCCGTCACCGAGGCGCGTGCGGCGTCGCACGTCGTCGCGGAGGACCGGGTGCGGTCCCAGGCGATGGCGGGCGTGGTGAGCTGCTGCCCGGCCTTCAGCGTGACGTCCTGGTCGGTGCCGCCGGTCTGGCAGTCCTTCGACGACCAGTACTGCTCCTTGCCGGACGTGATGGTCAGCACCTGCTGGGCGGACCCGAGGTCCATGTGGCAGGAGTTCGATCCGGTGTTCTTGATCGACATCGCGATCTTCGGGTCCTCGCCGGCGGCGTAGACGCGCTTGTCGAGGACCGGGGTCAGTGCGATCTGGTCCGCGGCGCAGGCCGCGCCGTCCTTGCGTGCGGCGGCCGACGGTGTGGGTGAGCTCGACGGCGCGCCCGAGGCAGACCCCGACGCGCCGGAGCTCGCAGACCCCGAACCAGCACCGGCATCGGCAGCTGCCGACGACGCCCCACCACCGGGAGTCGGACCGGCCGCAGGGGCGCCGTTGCCCCGTCCGACGACGATGAGCACGACGACGACCACGACGAGCAGGACCACCCCGAGCACCAGGGCTCGGCGGCGCCAGTAGGTCCTCGGACGCTCGGGGCCGACGGGATGGCGGAACGACGACATGCGCACAGGGTAGACACCCGCGCGGGACCGGCCGAGGTCCCTCGCCGGGCGGCCGGGCAACCCGTCAGAGGATCTTCAGCATGCGGGTGTTGCCGAGGGTGTTCGGCTTGACCCGGGCGAGGTCGAGGAACTCCGCGACCCCTTCGTCCGACGACCGCACAAGTTCGGCGTACACCTCGGGCGGGACGACGGTCTCCCCGATCTCGAGGTACCCGTGCTTGGCGAAGAAGTCGACCTCGAACGTCAGGCAGAAGATCCGGGCGACGCCGAGTTCGCGGGCGTCGTGCTCGAGGGCTTCGAGCATCCGGTGCCCGACGCGCTTGTGGATCCAGTCCTGGTCGAGTGCCAGGGTCCGGACCTCGGCGATGTCGTCCCAGAACACGGCGAGGGCGCCACAGCCGATCGGCGTCCCGTCCGGTCCTTCGGCGATCCGGAACTGCTGGATCGACCCGTACAGGACGACGTTCTCCTTGCCGAGCAAGATCCGCCGGTCGACGTACGGGGCGATGAGCCGCTGGATGTGCGGCACATCGGACGCCAGCGCCGGGCGCACCAGGATCCCGTGGTCGTCCCGTTCCGAGAAGGCGTGCCGTCCGTGCTCAGTCATCCGACCCAGCCTACGTCGCCACCGTCACACGGCGTCACGGGGGACATCAGCCAGGACACTGCACAGGCGCACCGGCCTACCGTCCGAGACACACCAGCACGACGAGCAGGAGGAGCAACCATGCCCCAGATCATCGAGACCGTCGACGTCAGCGTCCCCGTCCGCGCCGCCTACGACCAGTGGACTCGCTTCGAGGAGTTCCCCACGTTCCTCGACGAGGTCGAGAAGATCGTCCAGGTCGACGACACCACGACCGACTGGACCGTGAAGGTCGCCGGCCAGGAGCGTTCGTTCCGTGCCCTCATCACCGAGCAGCACCCGGACGAGCGTGTCGCGTGGACCGTCAAGGACGGCGACACCGAGCACGCCGGCGTGGTCACGTTCCACAAGCTCGCTGACGCGGAGACCCGTGTCACCGTGCAGATCGACTGGGAGCCCTCCGGCTTCCTCGAGAAGCTCGGTTCCGCGGTGGGCGTCGGCGGTCACGCGGTCAAGAAGGACCTGCAGAACTACAAGGAGCGCGTCGAGGCGGCCCCCACGGCCGACGGTTGGCGCGGTGACGTCCAGGCCTGATCCGCCTGAGCACACAGACGGGAGGCCCGGTACCAGCTGGTACCGGGCCTCCCGTCTGTGGTGTGGCTGGCTGACTAGCCCTCGATCTCGCCGGTGGGCGCCTCGGGCGCCTTCTCGAGCGAGGGAGCGCCGGTGAGGACCTCTTCGCGGCCCGGCTGACGCCCGGTCTCGAAGGTGAACGCACCGTCCACGAAGTCGACCTTCACGTGGTCGCCCGCGGTGAGCTCACCCTGCAGGATGTGCTCGGACAGCTGGTCTTCGACCTCGTGCTGCATCGCGCGGCGCAGCGGTCGAGCACCGAGGGACGGGTCGAACCCGACCTTGATGAGCTGCTCCTTGGCCGGCAGCGAAAGCTCGACGGTCATGTCGCGGTCGAGCAGACGGTCGGCCAGACGCTTCACGAACAGGTCCACGATCTGCAGCAGCTCGGGCTGCGACAGCTGCGGGAACACGATCGTGTCGTCGACGCGGTTCAGGAACTCGGGCTTGAAGTGCTTCTTCAGCTCCTCGTTGACCTTGCCGCGCATGCGGTCGTAGCCGACGGCCGAGTTGCCCTCGACCTGGAAGCCCACCGGGCCACCCGCGATGCCCTGCGAACCGAGGTTCGTGGTCATGATGATGACGGTGTTCTTGAAGTCGACCACGCGGCCCTGACCATCGGTCAGACGACCCTCTTCGAGGACCTGCAGCAGCGAGTTGAAGATGTCCGGGTGGGCCTTCTCGATCTCGTCGAACAGGACCACGGAGAACGGCTTGCGGCGCACCTTCTCGGTGAGCTGGCCGCCCTCTTCGAACCCGACGAACCCGGGAGGGGCACCGAACAGGCGCGAGACGGTGTGCTTCTCGCCGAACTCCGACATGTCGAGGGAGATCAGTGCGCCCTCGTCGTCGAACAGGAACTCGGCCAGGGCCTTGGCGAGCTCGGTCTTCCCGACGCCCGTGGGGCCGGCGAAGATGAACGAGCCGGAGGGACGGTTCGGGTCCTTCAGGCCGGCACGGGTGCGTCGGATGGTCTTGGAGAGGGCCGAGATGGCCTCTTCCTGACCGATGACGCGCTGGTGCAGCGCCTTCTCCATGAAGACGAGACGCGAGGTCTCCTCTTCGGTGAGCTTGAACACCGGGATGCCCGTGGCCTGGGCCAGGACCTCGGCGATGATGCCCTCGTCGACGGTGCCGGACGCGGCGACGTCACCGGCACGCCACTGCTTCTCGAGTCGGAGACGCTCGCCGAGGAGCTTCTTCTCCTCGTCGCGCAGGCTGGCGGCCTTCTCGAAGTCCTGCTCCTCGATGGCGGCTTCCTTCGACCCGCGAACGGTCGAGATCTTCTCGTCGAACTCGCGGAGCTCCGGCGGAGCGGACAGGATCGACAGACGCAGGCGGGCGCCGGCCTCGTCGATCAGGTCGATGGCCTTGTCGGGCAGGAAGCGGTCCTGCACGTAGCGGTCCGCCAGGTTCGCCGCGGAGACGATCGCCCCGTCGGTGATGGACACCTTGTGGAACGCCTCGTACTTGTCGCGGAGGCCCTTGAGGATGTTGATCGTGTGCGGCAGCGACGGCTCGTTGACCTGCACCGACTGGAAGCGACGCTCGAGGGCTGCGTCCTTCTCGAAGTGCTTGCGGTACTCGTCGAGCGTGGTGGCACCGATGGTCTGGAGCTCACCGCGGGCGAGGAGCGGCTTGAGGATCGAGGCCGCGTCGATCGCACCCTCGGCAGCGCCGGCACCGACGAGCGTGTGGATCTCGTCGATGAAGACGATGATGTCGCCGCGGGTGCGGATCTCCTTCGTGACCTTCTTGAGGCGCTCCTCGAAGTCACCGCGGTAGCGGGACCCGGCGATGAGCGACCCGAGGTCGAGGGAGTAGAGCTGCTTGTCCTTCAGCGTCTCGGGCACGTCGCCCTTGACGATCGCCTGGGCGAGGCCCTCGACGACGGCGGTCTTGCCGACGCCGGGCTCACCGATCAGGACGGGGTTGTTCTTGGAGCGACGGGAGAGGATCTGCATGACCCGCTCCATCTCCTTCTCGCGCCCGATGACGGGGTCGAGCTTGCCGTCGCGCGCTGCCTGGGTGAGGTTCCGACCGAACTGGTCGAGGACCTGCGAACCCTGCTGCGCGTTCTGCTGCTGCTCGCCGCCGACGGCGACCGCTTCCTTGCCCTGGTAGCCGGACAGGAGCTGGATGACCTGCTGGCGGACCCGGTTGAGGTCGGCGCCGAGCTTCACGAGGACCTGGGCTGCGACACCCTCGCCCTCGCGGATGAGGCCGAGCAGGATGTGCTCGGTCCCGATGTAGTTGTGGCCGAGCTGCAGCGCTTCGCGCAGGGACAGCTCGAGGACCTTCTTGGCGCGCGGCGTGAACGGGATGTGCCCGGTCGGCTGCTGCTGGCCCTGCCCGATGATGTCCTGCACCTGCTCGCGGACGGCATCGAGGGAGATACCGAGCGACTCCAGCGCCTTGGCGGCGACGCCCTCGCCCTCGTGGATGAGGCCGAGGAGGATGTGCTCCGTACCGATGTAGTTGTGGTTGAGCATCTTCGCTTCTTCTTGAGCGAGGACGACAACACGACGGGCCCGGTCGGTGAATCTCTCGAACATGTGCTCTCCCTTGGCCCCGAACGAACGGGGGCCGACAGCCGGACTCGTGTGAGTCCGGTCACGTACATCGAGACTAACCAGCGCTCCCCGTCAGGGCTGCCCCTGTTCGCCGTGGGCGTGACCTCGGGTCGTCCGGCGCACTGCGCGGATCGTCACGCCCGTCGCCCGGCCCGGCGGAGGGCTCGCCGGAGGCGGCGCGGGTCGGCTCCGACCGCCTCGAGCACCTCGTGGGCACCACCGAGCAGCGGGTCGTCGACACCGTCCAGGACGGCGAGCAGGACGTGGTGCGGTCGGACCCGTTCGTGGGGTCCGGCGATCTGGGCGGCGTGCGCGAGGATCCGGGCGACGGCGGGCGTGCAGCTGATCCGGTCCTCGTGACGGTCGCCCGGCGGCGGCCCGACGATCGCGCGTGCGGCACAGCGCACCGCGTCGACGGACAGCCCGTGGTCGGCCAGCACCGTGCCGAACCGCGGCATGCCGGCACACAGGGCGACGGCGGCGAGGAGCAGGTGCTCGGCGTCGACGAAGCCGTACCCGATGGCGCGGGCTTCGTGCTCGGCCAGCAGGGCGATCTCCCGTCCGCGTCGGAGTTCGGGCACGGCGACGGAGAGCACGGCAGTCTGCATCCATGCAGAATACGAGATATGAGTACGGAACGGAAGGGCGGCGGGGACATCCGCCGACGCCGAGGGGCCACCGGTACGATCCGGTGCATGGAGCAGCCCGTCGTCGGCCTCGTCGTCCACCCGTCGAAGAACGTGCAGGAGTCCGTCGAGGTCCTGGACCGTTGGAACGCGTCCGGTGCCGGCCGTCTGGTGGCCCGGCGGATCGATGCAGCACGCCTGGGCAGCGCGATCGACGCCGTGGACGACGACGAGTTCACCGACTCCGTCGACCTGGTCGTGGCGCTCGGCGGCGACGGCACGATGCTCGGCGCCATGCGACTCGTGGCCCGCCGCCCGGTGCCGGTGCTGGGGGTCAACTACGGCAACGTCGGCTTCCTGGTCGAGATCGAACCGCCCGAGCTCGAGTCCGCGCTCGAACGGCTCTCCGCCGGCGAGTACCAGCTCGAACCGCACCACGCACTGGAGGCCCGGCTCTCGTGGGGCGGGTCCCGCACGGACTACCTGGCCTTCAACGACATCACGATCGTCCGGCGCCCGGGTGCCGGGCAGGTCTCCGCCGACCTCAGCGTCGGCGGGTTCGGCTACGGCTACTACCGCGCGGACGCCATCGTCGCCTCGACCCCGGCGGGCTCCACCGCGTACAACTACGCCGCCGGCGGCCCGGTGCTCTCCCCCGCACTCTCCGGCTCGGTCGTGACCCCGGTCGCGCCGATGGCCGGGATCGACCGCTCCGTGGTCCTCGCCGCCCGGGAGCGCTACCGCTTCGACATCGCCGAGGGCACCCGCAGCGCTGCCCTCGAGGTCGACGGACTCGTCGTCGGCGAGGTCGCCACCGGCGCGCAGCTCGAGGTCCGGCTCCGGAAGGACGCCGGCAGCGTGGTCCGTCTCGACGCCGAACGCCACGGCCGGACCGGCCGCCTCAAGCTCGGCCTCCTGGACCTGCCGCTCCGTCCGGACCAGCTCATCGAGCTGATCCCGCACGACCTGCGGCAGAAGCTGCACCGCGAGACCGAGGACTGACGCGATCCGCGCCTCCCGTCCGACGCGTCGCGCGCACCGCCGGACGGGAGGCCCGTGGAACGACGGAAGGCCCGCCCGGTTCACACCGGACGGGCCCTCACATGTGACCTACTCGGTCAGGTACAGCTGCATGTCCTGCGAGACGGCCTTCGCGAACAGGCGGAGCTTCGCACGCGACTCGACGCGGCTGACGGCCTGACGCGTGGTGTGCACGATCTTCGAGATCTCGTCGAGCGTCATCGGCTTGTCGTCATCCAGGCCGTAGCGCATGCGGATCACGTTGGCTTCGTCGCTCGGCAGCTCGGCGACGATGGAGCGGATGTCGCGGTGCAGCAGCGTCGTCTCGGTGAGCTCGTTGGGGCTCGCGGCGTCCTCGTCCTCGATGAAGTCACCGAGTTCGCTGTCGTCCGAGTCGCCCACGACCGTGTGGATCGAGACCGGCTCGTGCGAGCGGCCCTTGAGGTCGACGAGTTCCTCGACGCTCATGCTCAGCTCGGCGGCCACTTCCTCCGGCATCGGCGCACGGCCGAGGTCGACGGTGAGGTCACGCTCGGTGCGCGAGATCTTGTTGATCAGCTCGACGGTGTGCACCGGGATGCGGATCGTGCGTGCCTTGTCCGCGAGACCACGCGAGATCGCCTGGCGGATCCACCAGGTGGCGTAGGTCGAGAACTTGTAGCCCTGGGTGAAGTCGAACTTCTCGACCGCACGGACCAGACCGAGGTTGCCCTCCTGGATGACGTCCATGAACGGCAGGCCGCGCTGGGAGTAGCGCTTGGCGATGCTCACGACCAAGCGGAGGTTCGAGGTGATCATGCGCTCCTTGGCACGCTCACCGTCGCGGACGAGCCAGCGGAGTTCGCGCTCGAGCGACTTCTCGAGGCCGGTCTCGGTGTGGAGCTTCTCCTCGGCGAACAGCCCGACCTCGATGCGGCGGGCGATGTCGGCCTCTTCCTCAGCCGTGAGGAGGGCGAGCCGGCCGATGTGACGGAGGTAGTCGCCGACCTGGTCGACGGACGCACCGCGGACACCGGCGAGCTGCTCGTCGGCCTCGACCTCGGCGACGGCGTCGAGCGTGGTGGCCTCGGCGGAGGTGGTCTTGGGCGCTGCCTTCTTGGTGCGGCGCGAGGTGGTGCTGGGTGCGGCCGTTGCGATCGCCATGGTGACTCTCCCTGCCTGTGACGGTGTTGTCCTTCGTGGGCTGAGACCGAGTTTGGCGGGCCGGGGGTGTACCCCACAAACCACCACGATCGATTCTCAGGCTTCTCCGTGCTTCGTCATCGGGGGACATCGGTGCGGGGTACAGCTCGCCCCGGCCGCTCTCGTGGTCGATCCGCGCTGTGCTGCCGATCGGCGAGGAATCACAACGGTGTGACTCCTGCTCGGTACCGAGGGGGACACGTGTACCCCGGGGTGCAACGCGTTCCGGACAACGAAAAAGGGGTACGTCGCACCGGATCCGATGATCCAGCTGACGTACCCCGAAGGAGTACCCGTGCGGGGGGGTCATGACCCCGCTGTCACCACGACGGCTCGAGCCATCCGTCGCGGTTCTTCGAGACCTCGAGGTCCGGGTCGCGGTCGAACTCGTCGTACTCGCTCTCGATGTCACCGACGAGGCTGCGGGACGCGGTGGGATGCAGGATGGACATGCCGATGATGGTCACACCGTCGGGCGTCGGCGGGGTGAACACGGGCTGTCGGCTCGGTGTCGGCCCCAACCGGGTCGGCCCCACGCGGGACGGCCCCGCGCGCGACGGCGTCGGCCGGCAGCCCGGTCCGTCAGGCCGGCGGGTGCAGCACCGCGAAGGACGGGGTGCGGTCGCGCTCGATGTGCGAGTAGGCCAGCGCCTCGGCCATCCGCTCGTCCCCCCGGGCGATCGCGGCGGCGAGCTCGACGTGGTCGTGGAAGGCATCGTGCACGTCGAGCGCGCTGGTCAGGTAGAACAGCCACTGGACCCGGCCGGACACGGAGCGCATCGAGGCCTGCAGCAGGCTGTTCCCCGTCATCGCGACGATCGCCTCGTGGAACCGGGTGCTCGCCTCGGCGATGCGGTACGGGTCCCCGTCCTCGACGACGCTCTGCGACCAGGCGAGCGCTGCCTCCAGTTCGTCCGTCGAGACCCCACGACCGACCGCACGGGCGGCGTGCCCGGCGGCCCCGACCTCGAGGACCTCACGCAGGTCGAACAGCTCGTGGATGAGCCGGGAGTTCCAGGTCGACACCACGGCCCCCCGACGCGGTGTGCTGGTGACGAACCCCTCGACCTCGAGCATCGGGACGGCTTCGCGCAGGGGGACGCGGGACACCGCGAGCTCCTCGGCGATCCGCGTCTCGGCGAGCTTGTGTCCCTGGGGGTACTCGCCGCGGATGATCGCTTCGCGGAGGCGCGCGTGGATCTGCCGCGGCAGCGACAGTGCGGGCTCGGTGGTGGTCATCGGGTCAACCTTCGCAGACTCGGGCGGCGGTCCACCGGGGTTCACGGGGACCGGACGGGGCACCGGGGCTGCTCCCCGGTGCCCCGCGTGTCACTTCTGGAGTCCGAGCTTGCTGAAGTCGAGTTCGTTGGCGCCGATGTTGTGCGCTGCCGCGACGCCGGTCAGCCACTTCTGCGAGACGACCCAGTCCTTGTTGTAGGACAGGTTGTAGTAGCAGCCGGTCGCGGCGTACTGCTGCGCTGCCTTGCCGTAGAGCGACTCGTCGCCGGTCTGCAGCGCCTGGTCCAGGGTCTTGTCGACCGCGGGCACGTCGCACCCGAAGTAGTTGATGCCGCCGGACTTGTCCCAGAACACGTGCCCCCACATGTACGGGGAGCCGCCGTCCGGGCCGTTGTTGCCGTCGAAGAACGCGTCTGGTCCGCTCGTCGGGTCGTTGATCCACCCGAAGACCTGCGAGGTCGGGTACGACTTCGCGGTGGCCTTGATCCCGAGACCCTGCAGTGCCGCCGCCTGGATGTTCGCCATCTGCTGCGCGTTGGTGTTGCCGCTGGCGTAGCCGATCGTCATCGTGGTGCCGGCGGGCAGCCCCTTGGCGTAGGCCTTCATCGCCCCGGGCTCGTACGTGGTCTCCTGCTTGTCCGAGCCGTCGGAGAGCATGCCCTTGGCGTACAGGGTGGTCGCCGGCTCGGAGCGGCTGCCGAGGACCTGCTGCACCATCTTCTTCTGGTCGATGCTCTGCAGGAACGCGATCCGGGCCTCCTTCGTGGCGAAGAACGACTTCGTCGGGTTCACCGTGACCAGCGCGGACTGGAGCGTCGGCAGCATCGCGCTCGAGAACTGCTTGCTGTCCTGGTACTTCGACAGGCTCGACGACGGCAGCGCCGCGACGATCGTCGACACGTCGCCGCGGTCGAAGGCGAGCTGCAGCGCGGACACGTCCGAGTAGATCGGCAGCTTGATGGTGGTGAACGGCGACTTGGTGCCCCAGTAGCCGTCGTACCGCTTCATCGTCCACGAGCTGCCGGGGTCGGCGGCGCTGATCTCGTAGGGACCGGTGCCGGCGTCGTGGGTCTGCAGCCAGGTCTGGGCGTCGTCGGAGCCGGCGTGTGCACGGAGCGCGGTCGGCGACTCCATCTTCGGGCCGAACGGTGACGCCAGGTAGTCCAGGAAGGCCGAGTTCGGGCTCTTCAGGGTGACGACCGCGGTCTGCGCGTCCGGCGTCGCGACGCTCTTGACGCCCTCGACCATGTAGGCCGCGCCGCCCTTGACGGCGATGCGGCGGTCGAACGCCGTCTGCACGGCCGCCGAGGTGAACGGGGTCCCGTCGTGGAAGGTGACGCCCTTCCGCAGGTGGAACGTGTACTCGGTGTTGTCGTCGCTGACCTGCCACGAGGTCGCAAGCCGCGGTGCGATCTGCACCTTCTCCGTGTCGTTCGCGTACTGCACGAGTCCCTCGTACGCGTTGAGCACGATGGCCAGGCCGTTGTTCGCGTAGTAGATGTCGGGGTCCGGCGGCTGACCGATGTCGCCGAGCAGGCCGACGGTCAGGGTGCCGTCGGTCGGGGCGGCGTTCGGGGCCGCGGCACCGGCACCGGAGCAGGCGGTGAGGACGAGCAACGACACGGCGGCCGCGGCGACCAGGGCGGCGCGGGTGCGACGCCGGAGGGTGGTGAGCTGCACGGGGGATCTCCTTCAGGGCGGTGGGGCA
>NZ_JASDDD010000051.1:0-23830 GCF_030407555.1 Curtobacterium sp. APC 4022 | reverse complement strand
GGCGAGCACCGCCTCCGCCCGCTCCGCGCTGCCGGCGTCCATCCCGCGGCCG
Source organism: Curtobacterium sp. APC 4022 (assembly GCF_030407555.1). Lineage (NCBI taxonomy): Bacteria > Bacillati > Actinomycetota > Actinomycetes > Micrococcales > Microbacteriaceae > Curtobacterium > Curtobacterium sp. APC 4022. Next base: position 23,778 of record NZ_JASDDD010000051.1, on the reverse strand, counting down.
ATGCGCCCGCGGGCGGCGAGCCAGATGACGACCCCGGCGACGAACACGAGCACCTCGGTGACGGTGAGCGCCCAGATGATGCCCGCGAGCCCGAACCAGAGGTTCCCGAGCAGGACGATCGGGATGAACAGCACTCCCTGCGCCAGGGACATCGCGATCGCCGGGGTGGCCAGCCCCGCGGCTTGGAACAGCGAGGTGAACAGCCCGGTGAACCCGTTCACCACCGTGGCGACCAGCTGGGCGACCAGGATCGTCAGCCCGATCGCCAGCACCGAGTGGTCCGAGGAGAAGACGGTGAACACCTGCTGTCGGAAGACGAACACGGTGCCGGAGAACAGCACCACGATCGCCCCGACCGTCAGCGCCGATGCCCGCAGTGCGGAGCGCAGTCGCTCTCGGTCGCCCTTGCCGTACGCGTAGGCCAGCAGCGGCAGGACCCCGATCGTGACGCCCATCACCAGGAACTCCGGCACCTGGGCGATGCGGACGGCGACCCCCATCGCGGCCAGCGGGTCGTCGCCGTACTGCGCGGCCAGGTTGTTGAGCACCAGGGTCGTGACGATGAGGAACCCGGCCTGCAGCAGCTCGCTGACGCCGATGCCGAACACCGGCCCGAGGACCGAGCGGCGGAGCGTGAACCAGCGGAGTGACAGGCTGACGTTCTCGCTGTGCGTCCCGAGCCAGCGCACCCAGTAGACGATGCTGACGAGGTTCGCCAGCCCGACCGCGAGCGCGGCTCCGGCGACGCCCCAGTGCAGCACCAGGATGAACAGGACGTCGAACACCAGGTTCCCGACGGTCGACAGGATCAGCCCGACCATCGCCTGTCGGGCGGCTCCCTCGGCGCGGACCATCTGCTCCAGGCAGAAGGCCGCGGCCAGGACCGGGACGAAGACGAGCATCACGCTGACGTAGGCGCTGGTGGCGGGGACCGCGGCGGCATCGGCCCCGAGCAGGCTGACGAGCGGCCCGAGGAACACCAGTCCGAGTCCACCGAGCACGATGCCCGTCACGACCGACCCCCACACGGCGAAGGACGCGACGTGCTTGATCTCGCCGGCCTTCGTCGGGTCGTGCTCGGAGGCGCCGAGCAGCCGCGACATCAGCGAACTGCCGCCGACGCCGAACACGCCGCCGACGGCCATCACCAGGCCGAGCAGCGGGGTGCCGAACGTGATCGCGGCGAGCAGGGAGGTGTCGTGCTGCGCGCCGATGAAGCCCGCGTTGATGACGTTGTACAGGGCACTGACGACCATCGCGGCGGCCATCGGCACGCACAGGTGCACGAGGGCACGGAGGATCGGGGCGGCGGAGAGGTACCAGCGGTTCTTCTCCGCCGCGGTGGTGGGTGTGGTGGTCGTGGTCGTCATGGTGGTTCCCTTCCGGGCAGCACGGATCGCGCGCCGACGGGACGCCGGCACGGCATGGCGGACGGCGCGACGGCAGCGCCGTCACGGCATCACGGGGAGCGCGTCGGCGGTGCCGTCGCGTGGGCAGGCTCGCGCCCGGCAGACTCGCGCTTCGGGCGGACGGCCGGGAGGCGCGGGTACGGTTACCGGGTGGGTTCCGGCAGCTCTGCGGTCACCTTGAGCAGGAGACCGCGGAGCGTGGCGCGCTCGTCCGGACTGAGCGGGGCGAGCAGGCGGTCGTCGAGGGCGAGCATCGCGTCCTCGAACCCGGCGATCAGGTCGATGCCGGCGGGGGTGGCGTACACGAGCTTCGTCCGGGCGTTGTCGGCGTCCGCTCGTCGTTCGATGAGGCCCCGTTTCTCGAGCCCCTGCAGGAGGCTCGACACGCTGGCCGCACTGGTCCTGCTCACCTCGGCGATGTCGCGTTGGATGGCACCGGGGTTCTGCTGCAGGTAGCCGAGGACGAAGCTCTGTTCGTGCGAGAGCTCGCGCTCCCGCACCCACTCCTCGGCGGCCTTGCGCTGCGCCCAGCCGATCCAGCGCATGAGCTGGAGGGGCGTGTCGAAGTGCGGTGCCTGCATGATGAGGACTCTAAGTGTTCGAGTTCTAACTGTCAACATCGAACCCGGACGGATGCTGCGATCGGGCAGAGCGTGGCTGGCATGCTTGGCCTCGTGCACATCACCCTGGACTCTGCGACCGACGTCGTCACCGGCATCCGCTTCCCCGAGGGCAACCGCTGGCACGAGGGCCGGCTCTGGTACTCGGACATGCACACCGGCCAGGTGTTCTCCATCGACCCGGACGGCGGCACGGACGCCGTCCCGCGGCTCGAGGCCACGGTCCCCGGGCAGTCGTCCGGCCTCGGTTGGCTGCCCGACGGCCGCCTGATCGTCAGCTCGATGGAGTCGCGCACGGTCGTGGCCGTCGAGGCCGACGGCACCACGAGCGTGTTCGCGGACCTGTCCTCGGTCGAGTCGTCGCTCGTCAACGACCTGGTGGTCGACCCGGAGACCGGCCGGACCTACATCGGTGCGTTCGGCTACGACCTCTACGCCGGCGAGGAGCTGCGCCCCGGCCCGCTCTACGTCATCGAGCCGGACGGTTCGTTCCGCCTGGCAGCCGAGGGGCTGGTCTTCCCGAACAGCGCCAACGTCCTGCCCGGCACCCGCACCCTGGTGGTCAGCGAGACCTGGGGCGGGAAGCTCACCGCGTTCGACATCGAGCCCGACGGCTCCCTGGCCGGGCGCCGCGAGTGGGCCGCGCTGCCCGAGGGCGTCACCCCGGACGGCAGCACGGTCGACGCCGAGGGCGCGATCTGGGTGTGCTCGGTCGACACGGGGGAGTTCCTCCGTGTCGTCGAGGGCGGCGAGGTCACGGACCGCATCGACGCTCCCGGTCGGTGTGCGATCGACTGCGCCCTCGGTGGTCCGGACGGTCGGACGCTGTACCTGGCGACGGCTGACAGCTACGACCCGGCGACGACCGCTCGGACGCACGCCGGGCGCATCAGCGCGGTGCGTGTTCCGGTGTCCGGCCACTAGTCGCACTCGACCCCCCGCGTCCTCCGGCGTACGATGGCTCTGGTTAATCGTTTAAACAGCGATCGGCCATCCACCGAACAACGACGCTCGGAAGGAACCACCACCATGCACACCAGGCCCATCTCCAGGAGGCGGCGCACGGTCACCGCCGTCCTCGGGGCACTCGCCCTCATCACCGGGAGCCTCGTCTCCGCCACGGTCGGTGCCGGCAGCGCTGCCGCCGCCACCAACGGTCCATGCGACACCTACTCCGGCGCAGGCACGTCCTGCGTCGCCGCCTACAGCTCGACACGAGCGCTCTACGCGTCCTACAACGGCCCGCTCTACCAGGTGCAGCGCGCCTCCGACGGGGCAACGACCAACGTCGGCCTGCTCGCCGCCGGCGGGTACGCCAACGCCGCGGCCCAGGACACGTTCTGCTCCGGCACCACCTGCACGATCCCGAAGATCTACGACCAGTCGCCGAACCACAACGACCTCACCGTCGCCGGGGCCGGGGACGCCGGCCCCGCCAACCACGCGGCCGACGCAGCAGCGCTGCCGATCACCGTCGCCGGGCACAAGGCGTACGGCGTCTTCATGCCACAGCAGGTCGCCTACCGGATCTCGAGCACCGTCGCCAAGGGAACGGCTCGGGGAGCCAGTCCCGAGTCGATGTACGAGGTCGCGAGTGGCACGAACGTCAACCACGGCTGTTGCTCCGACTTCGGCAACGTCGAGACCCAGTCGAAGGACACCGGCAAGGGCCACATGGACGCCCTGAACCTGTCGATGCTCAACGGCAAGGGCAGTGCCGGCCGCGGCCCCTGGGTGCAGGCGGACCTGGAGAACGGCGTCTACGAGGGGAAGACCGCGATCAACACCGCGAACACGGGCAACAGCTCGAAGTTCGTCACCGCGCTGCTGAAGAACGACGGCGTCGCGGCCTTCGCGCTCAAGGGCGGGAACGCGCAGTCCGGCGCCCTGTCGAAGTGGTACGAGGGTGCCCTGCCCACGGACAAGGACGGGGACGGCCAGGGCTACACGCCGATGAAGCTCGAGGGCTCGATCGTCCTCGGCGCCGGCGGTGACAACTCGAACCGCGGCACGCAGTCCTTCTTCGAGGGCGTCATGACGACCGGGTACTCGACCGATGCGGCCGACTCCGCCGTGCAGGCGAACATCGTGGCGCAGAACTACCAGGGTGTCTCCACCGGCGGGGGACCGGGCGCAGCGATCACCGCGCCCGGCGGCAAGTGCGTCGACGTCGCCGGCGACGACGTCGGCGGCAACGGGGCCGTCGTGCAGCTGTACGACTGCCAGGCGCTCGCCGCGGACCAGCACTGGCTGGGCAGCGTCTACGGCACGCACACGCTGAGCACGCTCGGGCGCTGCCTGGACGCGAACGGCAACGGCACGGCGAACGGCACCCACGTCGAGCTCTACGACTGCAACGGGGTCGGCGGTCAGCAGTGGATCGTGCAGCCGGACGGGTCGATCAAGAACCCGCAGTCCGGTCGCTGCCTGGACGTCCCGTCGGGCAACACCGCGAACGCCACGGCCCTGCAGCTCTTCGACTGCAACGGCAACGCGGCGCAGAAGTTCGTGGCGGCGGTGACGATCGGCACCATCGGCGGCAAGTGCGTCGACGTCGCCGGCAACGACCTGCAGCAGAACGGCCAGCAGGTGCAGGTGTTCGACTGCCAGACCCTGCTGACCGACGAGCAGACCACCGACCAGCAGTGGGCGTACAACGCGGGTGACCACACCATCCGCACGCTCGGTCGGTGCCTGGACCTGGACGGCAACGCCACCACGAACGGCACGCACCTCGAGCTGTACACGTGCAACGGCGTCGGCGGGCAGCAGTGGGTCCCGCAGGCGAACGGCTCGGTGCTCAACCCGCAGTCCGGTCGGTGCCTCGACGTCCCGTCGGGCAACACCGCGAACGGCACCGCCCTGCAGCTCTACGACTGCAACGGCGCGGCTCCGCAGGTGTTCCGGCTGAACTGACCGGCACGAGTCGCGGGGGACCGCGGACGGGAGGCTCGGTGCCGGACCGGCACCGAGCCTCCCGTCCGTCACGCCCACCGGTCCGCCGGGTGGGCGCGAACGACACCGCAGAAAACGTCGAAAGGGCTTGCTTCATCGATTAAGCAGGTGCAGGATGACCGCAGAGTTAATCGATAAAGCGTCGGCTCCGGCCACGCTCCCGACGAGGAGGCGACACCATGCCGAAGTCCGTCACCCTGAAGGACGTCGCCGCGAAGGTCGGCGTCACCTCCGCCGCCGCGAGCATGGCGCTCTCCGGTCACGAGCGGATCAGCGAGAAGACCCGCGCCGCCGTCAAGCAGGCCGCCGAGGACCTGGGCTACGTCCCGAGTTCGGCCGGCCGAGCTCTCCGCAGCCAGCGGGCGGACGCCGTCGCCCTGGTCGTCCCGAACTCGTCGGCGCACGTCTTCGGCCACCTGTACTTCATGCACGTCCTGACCGGCATGTCCACGGCCGCGAACGCCCACGACGCCCAGGTCATCGTCTCGACCAACGCGGACACCTCGAACGGCGGCGTCGCCTACGAGCGGGTCATGCGTTCCCGGACCGCCGACGGCGCGATCGTCACCAGCGCCGCGATCGACGACCACCACGTCGAGGCACTCGTCGCGAGCGGCCTGCCGGTCGTCCTCATCGGCAACTACCCGCACCTCGCCGACGCGGTGAGCGTCGGGATCGACGACGTCTCGGCGACCGAGCAGCTCGTCGAGCACCTGGTGACCGAGCACGGCCGGCGCCGTCTGCTGCACGTGTCGGGGACGCTCGACCACCAGACCGGCATCGACCGGCGCGACGGCTTCCTCCGCGCCGCCGAGAAGCACAGCCTGACCGACGTCGCCGTGATCGAGGGCGACCTGGCCGAACAGTCGGGAGCGGCCGCCGTCGAGCAGGTGCTCCGGCAGCGGACCGGCGACGAGCGGTTCCCGTTCGACGGCATCGTCTTCGCCAACGACGACATGGCCGTCGGTGGCCTCGCCGTGCTCCGACGGGCCGGCGTCGACGTGCCGGGCGAGGTCGCGGTGGTCGGGTTCGACGACTTCGGGTTCGCCCGCGTCACCACCCCGGGCATCACCACGATCCGGGTCCCGGCCGAGGAGATGGGGCGGATCGCCACCGAGCGGCTCTTCGACCTCGTCGACCGGCGCCCCGGCGGCCACGCACACACCGAGCTCGGCGTCGAGGTGGTCCTCCGCGGCTCGTGCGGCTGCGACCCCGACCACACCGACCCCCACTGACCCCACCGAGCCCCACTGACCAGAACGACACCGAACACCGAACACCGAACACCGAACACCCGCAGCACGACCCACCCGCACGGCCCTGCACCACCGCACCACCGCAACACGGCACGACCCACAGCACCCGCAACGCAAAGGAGCGTTCCCCGATGAAGCACGCACGCACGACCCTCGCGGTCGTCTCCGGTGCCGCAGCACTGGCACTGGTCCTCACCGGTTGTTCCGCCAGCGGCAACGCCGCCCAGGACGGCCCCGCCACCCTCAAGGTCTGGACCGGGTTCACCGGCGGTGACCGACCGGGCTACGCGACCATCGTCAAGGACTTCGAGAAGTCGCACCCCGACATCACGGTCGAGATGACCGTGCAGCCGTGGGACACGATCCAGCAGAAGCTGCCGTCGGCCTGGCTCACCGGCCAGGGTCCGGACGTCGCCGCGGTCTCGTCGGACCCGAACGCCGTCGCCCAGTACGTGAAGACCCGCTCCGTCCTGCCGATCACCGACACGGGGGAGGGCAGCGGCAAGATCAACACCGGGTCGTTCGCCCCCGGGACGGTCGAGGAGTTCACCTACGACGGCAAGCTCTACGGCGTCCCGGCCAACTTCGCCACGCTGAGCCTCTACTACAACAAGAAGCTCTTCGCCGATGCCGGCATCACCGACCCGCCGAAGACGGTGCAGGAGATGGCGGCGGACGCCGAGAAGCTCACCACCGGCGGCAAGTACGGCATCGCGCTCGCCGACAACCAGACCATCCAGATGTGGCCGGTCCTGCAGTGGCTCGAGGGCGGCGACATCGTCAGCGGCAAGGGCTGCAGCGTCGTCCAGACGTCCGCCGGGCAGAAGAGCCTGTCGACCTGGGCCGATCTGGTCGCGAAGGACAAGGTCAGCCCCGTCGGCCTCACCGGCGCCGAAGCGGACTCGCTCTTCTCCGCCGGCAAGGCCGCGATGGAGATCAACGGCCCCTGGGCAGCCTCGGGCTACAAGTCGGCAGGCATCGACCTCGGCATCGTGAAGGTCCCGGTCGGCGTCGACGGCAAGTCGAGCACGCTCGGCTCGATCGCCCCGCTGTCGATCTCCGCCAAGACGAAGTACCCGAAGCAGGCGCAGGAGTTCCTGGCCTACTGGACGTCCAAGACCGCGCAGCAGAAGTTCTCGCTGCAGACCGGGTTCCCGCCGCTCCGCACCGACCTCTCCGACGACGCGAAGCTGACCGCCGACCCGACGGTCTCGGTCTTCGCCAGCCAGGTGCCGGACGCACGCCTGTACCTGCCGCACGTGCCGAACGCCACGAAGGTCGACTCCGACGCGTACGTCCCGCTCATCGGCGAGATCACCCGTGGCAAGTCCGTGGCCGACGCCACGAAGAGCGCCGGCCAGGCGATCAACGGCCTCACGGGCTGCAGCAAGTGACCGACCAGCTCACCGGCTCGGCCCCGCCACGCAGCCCGCGTGGCGGGGCCGCCGCCCCGGACGGACGGGAGGCGCGCCCCACCCGGGTCCGCACCCGCCGGTTTCAGCCGGCCTGGCTCTTCATGGCCCCGTCGCTGCTCATCCTGGGCGCCTTCGTGGTCTTCCCGATCCTGCGGTCGCTGTACTACTCGTTCTTCGACTGGACCGTGGGCGCCGCGACCCAGCCGTTCGTCGGCTTCGGCAACTACGTCACGCTCTTCCACGACGGACAGTTCTGGAACGCACTGCGGATCACGCTCGAGTTCACCGTCGTCTCGGTCGTGGTCCTCGTGGTCTTCGGCTTCATCGCCGCACTGCTGCTTCAGCGGGACACCCTGGCGAACCGGATCGTCCGCTCGGTGTTCTTCTTCCCGACGATCGTGTCCCTGGTGACGATCGGCTTGGTCTGGAAGTTCCTGCTCGATCCCGACATCGGCCTGGTCGGCGGGATCACCGCGGCCCTCGGGCTGCCGAGCGTCGCCTGGCTGCAGTCGACGTCCCTGGCCCTGCCGACGATCGTCTTCGTCTCGGTGTGGAAGAGCATCGGCTTCGCGATGATCCTGTTCGTCGCCGGGCTCAAGGGCGTGCCCGCCGAACGGTACGAGGCCGCACGCCTGGACGGCGCGAACACCTGGCAGACCATCTGGGGGATCACCCTGCCGAGCATCCGCCCCACCATGCTCTTCACCTCGATGATCCTGACGATCCAGTCGTTCCAGGTGTTCGACCTCGTCTACGTGATGACCGGCGGCGGCCCGGTCTTCCACACCGACACACTCGTGAACCTGCTCTACCGCGACGGGTTCGTCAACTACCAGACCGGCTACGCGTCGGCGATCTCCTGGGTCCTCTTCGTCATCATCATGCTCATCTCCCTCCTGCAGCTCCGGCTCTTCCGGTACGACGATGTCGACTGAGGCGCGCACGCGGCGACCGTCCCTGACGGAGCCGGCACGGGCCTCCCGTCCGGAGCCCACCCGCGACCGGCGACACGGCCGCCGGACCGGCACCGCTCGCACCGGGTCCGTCCTGAAGTGGGTGTACCTCGGCGTCGGACTGGTGTTCGCCCTCGTGCCGTTCATCTGGATGGTCAGCGGGTCGTTCCGGTCCGAAGCCGACCTGTTCGGCCACCCGGCCAGCCTGTTCCCGACCAGCATCACCCTGCACGGCTACGTCGGGGTCTGGCAGCAGCTGCCGTTCCTGCGCCTGCTGGCGAACTCGTTCCTGTTCACCATCGTCACCACGGTGCTGACGCTGCTGTTCGACTCGATGTGCGCCTACGCGCTCGCCCGGATGCGGTTCGTCGGCCGGAACGTGGCGTTCGTGCTCGTCATCGCGACCCTGATGGTGCCGTTCCAGGTGACGCTCATCCCGGTGTTCGTGGAGCTGTTCCACCTGGGGTGGCTGAACACCTACCAGGGGCTCATCATCCCGCGGGCGACCAGCGCGTTCGGCATCTTCCTCTTCCGACAGTTCTTCATCGACATCCCCGTCGAGCTCGACGAAGCCGCCCGCATCGACGGCGCCGGACACTGGCGGATCTACTGGCAGGTCATCCTGCCGCTGGCGAAGCCCGCCATCGCCACGGTCGCCGTCCTGAACGGGATGGCGCTCTGGAACGACCTGCTCTGGCCGCTCGTCGTCACCACGTCGAACGACATGCTGACGCTGCCCGCCGGGTTGACGCTGTTCGGGGGAGCACACGTGACCGACCACGCAGTGCTGCTCGCCGGCGCGGTGATCTCGCTCGTGCCCATCGCCCTCGGGTTCTTCTTCGCGCAGAAGTACTTCGTCGCCGGCGTCGCCACCACGGGGTTGAAGTGACGGCCGCGGGCGGTGTGTTCCGTGCCGGTACGTTCACCTGGATCGCCGGCATCGAGGACACCTGCGTGCACCCACCCGAGCGCTTCGCGATGGCACCGCTCGACGAGCACGAGCTCACCGGCCACGACACCGCCTGGCGCTCGGACCTGGACCTCGTCCGCTCCCTCGGCGCGACCGCACTCCGGTACGGGGTCGACTGGCCGCGTGTGCACTTGGCACCCGGGGTGTTCGACTGGGCCGTCCTCGACGAACGCCTGGCGTACGCGGCCGGGCTCGGGCTCACAGTGATCGCGGACCTGGTCCACTACGGCACGCCGACCTGGCTCGACGACTCGTTCGCCGACCCCGCATACCCCGACGCGATCGCCTCCTTCGCCGGGGCCTTCGCCGCCCGGTACCGGGGTGTCGTCGACCACGTCACACCGCTCAACGAGCCGATCACCACGGCGTCCTTCGCCGGCCTCCGCGGGGTGTGGCCACCGGCCCTGACCGGGTGGGACGGCTGGACCGCGGTCGTCCTCGGCATCGCCCGGGGCATGCAGCAGAGCGTCGCCGCCGTCCGGTCCGCCAATCCCGACGCCACGATCGTGCACGTCGAGGCGACGTCGATGTTCAGCACCGACGACCCCGGCCTCGGAGCCGAGGCAGCACTCCTCACCGAACTCGGCACCGTCCCGACCGATCTGGTGCTCGGCCGTGTCGACCTCGACCACCGCTCCTACCGCTGGCTGCTCGAGCACGGTGCGACCGAGGCCGGGCTCGCCGCCCTGGTCGACGGCGCCGTCACACTCGACCTGCTCGGCGTGAACTACTACCCGGACCTCTCACCGCGTCGACTCACACCCGGCCCGGACGGCACCGTGCAGCACGCCCACGACCGGTGGACGGCCGGACTCGTCGAGTCGCTGACGGGCTTCGCCGAGCGGTACGGGCTGCCGATGCTCGTCACCGAGACGTCGATCGAGGGCGACGACGACCTCCGCTCCCGGTGGGTGCAGGACTCGTCCGCCGCCGTCACAGCGCTCGCCGACGCCGGCGTCGACGTCCGCGGCTGGACCTGGTGGCCGGTGTTCGACTTCGTCGACTGGTCCTACGCCTCCGGCGGGGAGAACGTCGAGGAGTTCACGGTCGCCCCCGAGGTCCTCGCAGCCCGCCAGCGGGTCGGGGGAGCGAAGGAGCCGTTCCTCCGGCGGATGGGACTCGTCCGACTCGAGGAGCGAGCGGACGGCACGCTCGACCGCGTCGAGACCGCGGCCGCAGCGGCGTTCCGCGCGGTGGCGACGGCGACGGCGACGAGCGTCGCCCGTCCCTAGCGACGGCGGACGGGAGGCCCGTCACCCGACCGGTGCGTGCCTCCCGCCCGCCGTGTGGTCGGCCCGGTCAGTCCGCCGCAGCGGTCGCGATCGGTCCCGTCGCGACCGGACCCATCGCGGGTGCGGCGGCGACCGCGCCGGTCAGCCCGGTGCAGGCGACCATGAGGCCGGCGGTGGCGCCGGCCGGTGCCGTCCGTTCCGGTGTGACGGGCGCTACCGGTTCGTGTCCGGACCGAGCGCGCCCGGCCGCGGCGGGCCTCCCGGACAGCACCGGCCGCGGTGGGCAGGATGGCCGGAGGGGACAGGGGGAACACATGACGGGTGCAACAGCGCCGTGGTCGGACGAGGAGCACAGCGGGGCGCGGGTAGCCGACCCGTCCGCCGAACCCGGTGCGGGGTCCTGGATGTTCGCGACGATCGTCCTGGTCGCCGTCGTCGTGGCGGATGCAGCGCTCCTGAGCCTGCCGTTCGGACAACTCCTGCGACTGCCGGAACCCGTCGGCCAGGCGGTGCTGGCACTGGTCTTCGGCGGTGTCCCCGTCGCGACCGTCCTCGCCGGACTCGGTCTGCTGGTCCAGGGCCCGGCCCGGCGGCTCGTGCACCTCGCAGTCGCCCTCGTGTGCATCCCGCTGTCGATCGGGGCAGGCCTGAGTCTCGGGCTCGGACTGAGCTTCGGGCCCGGCGGCATCGTCTGGGCGGTGCTGATGTTCGGCATCGTCCTGGCCTTCGTGCTGACCCTCGCGGGCCGGGCGCTCCGACGGCCGGCGCCGCACTACGCCTCGAACGACTTCGCGGCCCGCGACCGTCGGCTGACGCGCCTGGTCGTGTGGGGCTGGGTCGTGGTCGCCCTCGTCTCGTCAGCGCTGTCGACCGGGCCGTACTTCCTGCTGACCAGACTCGCCGCGGGGGATTCGTCCGCGTTCCCGCCGGTCCCGGTGCTGCCGGTGGTCCTGGCCGTCGTCGTCCTGCTGCTCGTCGTGCGCCGACGGGGCCTGCGGCGGCACGCGGTGTCGGTTGCGTCGCTCTCGTCGCCCGACGTTCGCTCGTCGTCCGATGCCTTCGCGTCGTCCGACGTGGACCCGGGCATCGACACGCGTCCGGGGGCCGGGGCGTGACCCGACCTCCTCGCCCCGGCGAGCCCGGTCGGCGGCCCGCTCGTCGTCGACGTCCTGGTCGGCCGGAAGCACCGTTCACCTGGCGTCGCTTCGGAGCCGGGGTGTGGCAGTTCGTCCCGAACCTGTCGGTGTACCTCGGCGCAGCGTGCCTCCTCGTCACGCTGTTCGGCCTCGGCCCCGCGGTCCGGGCCCACGACCAGAACGTCGAACTGCACCGCGTCGGGGTGCGCACCACCGCCGAGGTGGTGAGCGTCCGGAAGGAACACCACCACCGTCGGCACAGCACCTGGGACGAGTGGATCCCGACGACCCAGCAGACCGTCGACGGCCAGACCAGCAGCACCGAGCTCGGGCGGTATTCCTCGAGGGACGAGGACGCCTTCCACCGCGGGCAGCGGTTCGCGGTGCTCGTCGACCCGGGCGACCGCGACTCGGTCGTGCTGGCATCGGACGCTGCGCGCGAGCACGTCGACGGCCGGCTGCACCTGTTCGTGGGGATCGCGATCGGCAGCGTGGTCTTCCTCGGCATCGGCATCCCGGCCGTCGTGCACCGTCGGCGGCACGACCCGAGGCTGCAGCGGCGTGGGGCGAAGGCGGCCCGGCAGGCGGCGCGTGCGCGTGCGGCGCGGGAGAAGGCCGGACCCGGCTGAGCAGGGTCGGGTCCGTGCGGACCCCGCTCAGCCGCCGAACGCCGAGATCTCCTCGAGCAGCGGCTCGTGCATGGCACGACGGAGGACCGCGGCACCGGCGAAGACGCTGGCCCGGTCCTCGTCCGGGAGGCTCGCGAGCAGTCCGACGATCTCGTTGCGTCGACGGTCCATGACGTCGGCGACGAGTGCGCGCCCCTGATCGGTCGGGCCGACCAGGACCTCGCGCCGGCTCTCGCTGCTCGGCAGGCGTTCGACCCAGCCGTCCGCGACCAGCCGGTCGACGTTGCGGGTGAGGGTCGACGGCCCGACGGCGAGCCGTTCGGCCAGGTCGCCGGAGCGGGTCGGGCCGAGGGCGGTGACGAGGACGATCAAGCGGAACTGCGGGACGGTGACGTCCTCGAGCGCCGGGGCCAGGGACCGGGCCACGACTCCGAGGAGTCCACGCGAGGCTGCGAGCAGTTCGTCGATCCCCTCGGGAGCTGCATCAGACATGCGTCCATCCTGCCCTGGTGATCAGGACAGCCCGAGCAGCCGCCGTCATTCGGCAGGTGCGCGCCACGCTCGGGGCGCCGATCGAGTCGCGGTACCCGGTGCGCGGGGGAGTGACCGGGCGACGCGCGTGTCCAGACGCCGCGCGGGTCGCGAGGCGCCGCCGTTCGGCCGAGGCGCCGCGCGGGCACTGAGGCGCCCCCGTCCGGCCGAGGCGCCGCCCGAGCACTGAGACGCCCCCGTCCGGCCGAGGCGCCGCCGAACTCTGCGGCGTCTCGGCCGTTCGGAGGCGTCTCAGACGGACGCCGGCGTCTCGCGCACGACACCACCGTCAGGGTGAGGCGCCCCGCACGCATCGAGACGCCGCTCGGGCACTGAGACGCCGCCGAACTCTGGGGCGTCTCAGCCGTTCGGAGGCGTCTCGAACAGACGCCGGCGTCTCGGACAGACGTCGGCGTCTCAGACAGACGCAGGCGTCTCAGACAGACGCAGGCGTCTCGAACAGACACAGCCGTCTCGCGCACGACACCGCCGCCCCGCAGCCACACGCCCCTCAGGCCGAGCCGCGCCAGACCACCTCGGTCGGCAGGACGACCCCGCGCGGCTCGGTCGACGGCTCTGCGATCTGCTCGAGCACCTGCCGTGCCGCCTGCTCGCCGAGCGTCCGTGCGGGCTGGCGGACGGTCGAGAGCTCGGGATCGCAGCGCAGGGCCCAGGCGCTGTCGTCGAACCCGACGATGCCGATGTCCTCCGGCACGCGCTTGCCCCGACGCTGCAGCAGGTCCATCGCCCCGGCGGCGACGGCGTCCGACGCGGCGAACACCCCGTCGATGTCGGGCGCCCGGTCGAGCAGTTCGCGCATGCCCTCAGCGCCGGCGGTGTAGCTGAACAGGGGGTTCCGGGCGACGAGGTCCGGGTCGTACCGGTCGCCGAGTGCCGACGCGAACCCGGCCAATCGGTCCTGCCCGGAGTCGCGGTCGAGCCCGGAGGCGAGCATCGCGATGCGCTTCCGCCCGGTGTCGACGAGCCGGCGTGTGATCCGTTCGGCGGCGTCGCGGTTGTCGATGCCGATCCACGAGAACGCCGCCGCGTCGGGCGGGTGTCCGACGAAGCATGCCGGCAGCCCGATCTCGACGATCGCCTTCGTGATGGGGTCGTCGTCGCGGGCGGAGAGCACGATGGCGCCGTCGACGAACCCGCCGCGCAGGTACTCGACGACGCGGTGGCTGTCCCGCGCCGAGTCGACCATGATCGTGACGAGCTGCTGCTCCGCCTCGGACAGGACGCTGTTGGTGCCGATGAGGATGTTGCCGATGTTCGGGTCGTCGAGGACCACGACCGACGGCTCGTGCACGATGAGCGCGATCGCGCCGGAACGGCGGGTGACCAGGCTGCGGGCGGCGGCACTGCGGACGTACCCGACGCGCCGGATGGCGTCCTGCACGGCTTCGCGGGCGGCGTCGGAGACGTACTGCTCGTCGTTGAGGACCCGTGAGACCGTGCCGCGGGAGAGCCCGGCCGCGTCGGCGATGTCCTGGATCGTGGCGCGTCGACGCGCTGTTCTGACCTCGGACATGCCGCCACTGTAGTGGCGCGTCGGGCCGCGGTGTTGACACGGCGGCCCGAGTCGTGTTGTATCTGGGATCGCTCCCAGAACGGATTTCGACAGCGATTTCGACACCGTCCTGGGATCGCTCCCAGATCACCGCGGCGCAACCCGTCCGCAGCAGTCTGGGACCGCTCCCACACATGCTGGGTCCTTCACCGCCGAAGGGGTCGAACCGACCGAGGCGCCGACGGGCCCCGATCGACGAGGACCCCCGTGACCACCACCCTGCCCGCACCGGTCGGCGACGCACCGGCTGCCGCCGTCGACCCGGCCGACAGCGCCCTCGGTCTCGGCTCGACCGGCCTGGCGTTCGGCTGCGACTACAACCCCGAGCAGTGGGACCACGCCACCTGGGTCGAGGACGTCCGCCTGATGCGCGAAGCCGGCGTCACGATCGTCGCGATCAACGTCTTCGGCTGGTCGCAGGTCGAACCGCGCCCGGGGGAGTACGACTTCACCGCGCTCGACACCGTCATCGACCTGCTGCACGGCGCCGGCATCGCGGTCGACCTGGGCACCGGGACCGCCTCCACCCCCGCGTGGCTCACCACCCTGCACCCCGAGGTCCTGCCCGTCGCGGTCGACGGCACCACGCGCTTCCCCGGCGGCCGCCAGGCGTTCTGCCCGGCGTCCCCGGTCTACCGCCGGTACGCCCTCGCCCTGGTCGAAGCCACCGCCGCCCGGTACGGCGACCACCCGGCCGTCCGCCTGTGGCACGTCTCGAACGAGCTCGGCTGCCACAACGCCCGCTGCTGGTGTGACGTCTCCGCCGACGCGTTCCGCACCTGGCTCCGGGCCCGCCACGGCAGCATCGAGGCGCTCAACACCGCGTGGGGCACCGCCTTCTGGAGCCAGCGCTACGGATCGTTCGACGAGGTCCTGCCGCCCCGCCTGACCCTGTCGACCGGCAACCCCGCACAGCAGATCGACTTCGACCGGTTCTCCTCGGACACGCTCCTCGAGCACCACCGCGCCGAGACCGCCGTCATCCGCAAGCACAGCACCAAGCCCGTCACGACGAACTTCATGGTCGCGGCCCACATCACCGCGATGGACTACTGGTCCTGGACCGGCGACATGGACGTCATCGCCAACGACCACTACCTCGACAACCGCCTGCCCCGGCCGAACGTCGAGCTCTCCTTCGCCGCCGACACCACCCGAGGCCTGGCCGGCGGCGCCCCCTGGCTGCTCATGGAGCACTCGACCGGCGCCGTGAACTGGCAGCCGCGCAACCTCGCCAAGGCGCCGGGGGAGATGCTCCGCAACACCGCGGCACACATCGCCCGCGGAGCCGACGGCGTCTGCTTCTTCCAGTGGCGCGCCTCCGTGCAGGGCTCCGAGAAGTTCCACTCCGCCCTGCTGCCGCACGCCGGCACCGACTCGCAGGGCTGGCGCGACGTGGTCGCGCTCGGCGCGCTCGTCGACCGCCTCGGCGAACTCCGCGGCTCGCGGGTCACCGCCGACGTCGCGCTCGTGTTCAGCTGGGAGAACCAGTGGGCGGCCGACCTGGAGGCCCACCCCACCACCGCGGTCCGCTACCTGGAACAGGTCCACGCGCTCTACACCGCGCTGTGGGACCTCGGCGTCACCGTCGACGTCGTCGCGCCCGGCGCTCCGCTCGACGGCCACCCGGTCGTCATCGTCCCCGAGCTGTACCTGGTGCGCGACGAGCACGCCGCCGTCATCGCCGACCACGTCGAACAGGGCGGCCACGCGCTCGTCACCTTCTTCAGCGGGATCGTCGACGAGCTGGACCGGGTCCGCACCGGCGGCTACCCGGGCGCCTTCCGCGAGATGCTCGGCATCCGGGTGGACGAGTTCCAGCCGCTCGCCGAGGGCGACGTCGTCGAACTCTCCGACGGCGGAACCGCGACCACCTGGTCCGAGCCGGTCGAACTGGTCGACGCCGAGAGCGTGGTCCAGTACGCCAGCGGCCCGCTCGTCGGCCGGCCCGCGGTCACCCGGAACGACCACGGTGCCGGGTCCGCCTGGTACCTCTCCACCGTCGTCGACGACGCGTCGCTGCGCTCCCTCGTGCAGAAGGTCCTCGACGACGCCGGCGTGCACGGCGACCCGGCGACCGCGCCCGGCCTCGAGGTCGTCCGCCGCCGCGACGACGAGCACGAGTGGGTCTTCCTGCTCAACCACTCGGATCGGACCGTGCAGCACCACGAGGCGGGCCACGAGCTCGTCACCGACCAGGCCGTCGCGGGCGTCACCGCGATCGAGCCCGGCGGTACCCAGATCATCCGCACGGACAGGAAGCGCTCATGACCACCACCACCCAGCGACGCCGGACGGCCACCCGGCCGCACCCGGCCAAGCGTCCGGCCGGCGGCGGCTCCCGCTACCGCCGCGCCATCGCGGTCTTCGTCGTGCCGTTCGCGGTGCTCTTCACCGCGTTCTACCTCGTCCCGATCCTCTACGCCGTGTGGCAGTCGCTGCAGAAGATCGAACGCCAGGGCACGTTCGGCGCCCCCACGCAGGTGTTCGGCGGCCTCACCCAGTACGTCCTCGTGTTCCAGAACGACGTGTTCTGGGGTTCGGTCCTCCGCGTGCTGCTGTTCGGCGTCGTGCAGGTCCCGGTGATGCTCGGCCTGGCGCTCGTGTTCGCCCTGCTGCTCGACTCGCCCCTGCTCCGCGGCAAGCGGTTCTTCCGCCTGGCGTTCTTCGCGCCCTACGCCGTCCCCGGTGTCATCGCCGCGATCATGTGGGGCTACCTGTACGCCCCCGACCTGTCGCCGTTCTCCGCCGTCACCTCGAAGGTCGACCTGCTCGGCAGCGGCACCGTCCTCTGGGCCGTCGCCAACGTCGTCACCTGGGTCTACGTCGGCTACAACATGCTCATCATCTACTCGTCGCTGCTCGCGATCCCGACCGAGATCTACGAGGCCGCGAAGCTCGACGGCGCCTCGCAGTTCCGGATCGCCGTCTCGATCAAGATCCCGATGGTGGTCCCGGCGATCATCCTGACCGCGGTGTTCTCCGTGATCGGCACCCTGCAGCTGCTCACCGAACCGACCGTGTTCCGGCAGTTCACCTCGACGATCTCGTCGACCTTCACGCCGAACATGCTCGTGTACTCGACCTCGTCTGTGCCGAACTTCAACCTCGCGGCGGCGTTCTCGGTGGTCCTCGCCGTCGCCACCTTCATCCTGTCGATCGGGTTCCTCCGACTGACCCAGCGGAAGGACGCCTCGTGAGCGTCAACGCACCCTCCCGACGCGACGCGAAGCGCGACGCAACGAGCGCGGCGGACGCGCGCCGGGCCTCCCGTCCGACCAGCGGACGACCGGACGGCACGCGCGGTCCCCGCGAGAGCGTCATCTCGCGCAGCGCCGCGATGCTCGTCATGGGCGTCTTCACCCTCTACTTCCTGCTGCCGATCTTCTGGCTGCTGGTGTCGTCGACGAAGACCGTCGCGAACTTCAACTCGACCGCGCCGCTCTGGTTCAGTGCCACCGCGATCCAGGACACCATCACCAACCTCGGGGAGCTGTTCACCCGTCAGGACGGCATCTACCTGCGGTGGATGCTGAACAGCATCGCCTACGCCGGCGTCGCCGGGCTCATCGGCACCGTGCTGTCGGCGATGTGCGGCTACGCGCTCGCCAAGTACCGGTTCCGTGGCCGTGAAGCACTGTTCAACGTGTTCCTCGGTGGTGTCCTCGTGCCGGCGACCGCGCTCGCCCTGCCGCTGTTCCTCATCTTCAGCCAGGTCGACCTGACCGACACGTTCTGGTCGGTGTTCCTGCCGAGCATCGTCAGCCCGTTCGGCGTCTACCTGTCGCGGTTGTTCGCGGCGTCGAGCGTCCCGGACGAGATCATCGAAGCGGCCCGCATCGACGGCTCCGGCGAGGTCCGGACGTTCTTCACCGTCGCCGTCCGCCTGATGTCCCCGGCCCTCGTGACGATCTTCCTCTTCCAGTTCGTCGCCATCTGGAACAACTTCTTCCTGCCGCTCGTGATGCTCCGCGACTCGTCGCTGTTCCCCGTCACCCTCGGCCTCTACACGTGGAACTCGAGCGTGAACCAGTACCCGGACCTCCGGACCATGGTGCTCATCGGGTCGTTCGTGTCGATCATCCCGCTGCTCGTCGCGTTCCTCAGCCTGCAGCGGTTCTGGCGCTCGGGGCTCGGCTCCGGCGGCCTCAAGTGACCCGCTCTCTTCCCCTCCCGCACCTCATCTCCACCCGAACGGAAACAGCATGAAGACAACGAAGTTCCTCAGTGCCGCCGCCGTCGCGCTCGCCGCGACCGTGGCCCTCGCCGGCTGCAGCTCCGGCGGTGGCAGCAGCTCCGGTGGCGGGTCGTCCGACTCCGCCGCGTCGAGCTGCAAGCCGTCCGGCGGCAAGGTCACGCTCGACTTCACCACCTGGGTCCCGAACATGGACAAGGTCGTCGCGGTCTGGAACAAGGAGCACCCGGACATCCAGGTCAAGGTCTCCATCGTCGCCAACGGCAACAGCGGTACCTACCAGAACTTCTTCAACCAGTTGAAGGCCAAGCAGGCGCCGGACATCGGCCAGGTCGAGTACGACTCGCTGCCGGCGTTCCGCGTGCAGGGCGGCCTCGAGAACATCGCCGCGTGCAAGGGCGTCAGCGACGTGAAGAAGGACTTCTCCGCCGGCCTCTGGAACCAGGTCACGTTCGGCGAGGACAACTCGGTGTACGCGATCCCGCAGGACTCGGGTCCGATGGCGCTGTACTACCGCAAGGACCTGTTCGAGAAGGCCGGGCTCGACGCCCCGAAGACCTGGGCCGAGTACGCCGAGGACGCCGTCAAGATCAAGGCGATGGGCGGCAACATCACCAACTTCGCCAAGGGTGACGTCAACCAGTTCGCCGGGCTCGTCTCGCAGGCCGGCGGCCAGTGGTTCAAGAACTCCGGCCAGGACTGGAACGTCAACCTGACCGACACCGCGTCGAAGAAGGTCGCCGACTACTGGCAGGACCTCATCGACAAGAAGCTCGTCAACACGCTGCCGAGCTTCACCGACCAGTGGAACAACGCCTACGACAGCGGCCAGGACTGGACCTGGGTCTCCGCGGTCTGGGGTGCCAACACCATCTCGTCCGGTGCACCGTCGACCTCCGGCAAGTGGGCCGTCGCCCCGATGCCGCAGTGGAAGTCGGGCGACAGCGCCTCGGCTGCCTGGGGTGGCTCCTCGAACGTCGTCTTCTCCGGCAGCAAGCACCCCGCCGAGGCCGCGCAGTTCCTCACCTGGCTGAACACCTCGACCGAGGCGCTCTCGCAGCTCAACGAGGTCGCGAACCTCTACCCGGCATCGAGCACCGGCGCTGAGCTGCCCGCGCTCACCAAGGGCCTGGAGTTCTACGGCAACCAGAAGATCTACGAGCAGTTCGCCGACGCAGCGAAGGACATCCAGCCCTTCACCTGGGGCCCGACGATGACGCAGACCTACGCGGACGTCTCGGACGGCTTCGGCAGCGCGGCCTCCGGCAACGGGACCCTGCTCGACGCACTGAAGTCCGGTCAGACCAAGACGATCGCGGCGCTCGAGGCGCAGTCGATCCCGGTCAAGAAGTAACGCACCCGGCACGAACGGGGACGGGCCCTGGAGGATCTGCTCACGCAGGTGCTCCGGGGCCCGTCCTCGTGTGGTCCGTCGCGCGTCAGCTCCGGCCGCGGTTGCGTCGCCGTACGGCCTTCGGCGCCCGTCCCGCCATGAACGACCGCGCCGGGTCCACGACGAAGCCCTGCCGCAGCGCCTCGCGGCCGACGAGCATCCGGAAGCCCATCTGGTCGCGGTTGCTCAGCGTGACCTCGGCCATGACCGTCCGGCCGGCGAGCTCGATCGACATGAGCACGACGATCCGCTCCTGCGTGTGACCGCTCGAACTGCGGATCACCCGGCGGTCGTGGACGTCGCACTCGACCGTCTGCGGGTCGACGTCGGAGTCCTGCCAGGGGTGCACCGAGAACCGCACGCGGCCGCCGGGCAGCTCCTCGACGTCGAAGGCGTGCAGGGCGGAACTGCGGGCGCCGGTGTCGAGCTTGACCTTGATCCACGGGATGCCGATGTCCGGCAGCGCCGCCCACTCGCGCCAGCCCGCGACGATCGGCACACGGGACGCGGACTTCCCGCTGTCGGGGCGCTTCGCGGGCTCGGCCATGGCCCCTATCTTGGCAGTGATGAAACTCGCCATCCTGTCGCGCGCTCCCCACGCGTACTCGACGCAGCGTCTCCGGACCGCTGCAGCCGAGCGCGGTCACACCGTCAAGGTGCTGAACACCCTCCGCTTCGCGATCGACCTCACCGGCGAGCAGCCGGACCTGCAGTACCGCGGCAAGCTGCTCTCCGACTACGACGCCGTCCTGCCGCGCATCGGCAACTCGATCACCTACTACGGCACCGCGGTGGTGCGGCAGTTCGAGCAGATGGACGTCTACACGCCGAACACGGCGAACGGCATCACGAACTCGCGCGACAAGCTCCGCGCCAACCAGATCCTGTCCCGACACGACATCGGCATGCCAGCGACCACGTTCGTCAGCAGCCGTGCTGACGTCCGCGGTGCGATCGAACGGGTCGGCGGCGCCCCCGTGGTCATCAAGCTGCTCGAGGGCACACAGGGCATCGGCGTGATCCTGGCTCCGGAGGCGAAGGTCGCCGAGTCCATCGTCGAGACCCTGCACTCCACCAAGCAGAACGTGCTCATCCAGAGCTTCATCTCGGAGAGCCGCGGCAAGGACATCCGCGCACTGGTGGTGGGGGACCGGGTGGTCGCGGCGATGCGACGATCGGCCTCGGGCGACGAGTTCCGGTCGAACGTGCACCGCGGCGGCACGGTCGAACAGGTCATGCTGACGCCGGAGTACGAAGAGGCGGCGGTCCGCTCGGCGCAGATCATGGGCCTCCGGGTCGCGGGCGTCGACATGCTCGAGGGCAACGACGGACCGCTCGTCATGGAGGTCAACTCCTCCCCGGGCCTCGAGGGCATCGAACGCGCGACCGGGCTCGACGTCGCCGGCGCGATCATCGACTTCATCGCGAACCAGGTGGCGTTCCCGGAGATCGACGTCCGCCAGCGCCTCAGCGTCTCGACCGGGTACGGCGTCGCGGAGCTGCTCGTGCACACCAACGCGGACCTGGTCGGCAAGACGATCAAGGACTCCGGGCTCTGGGACCGCGACATCACCGTGCTGACCCTGCACCGTGGGACGTCGGTCATCCCGAACCCCCGCAGCGGGGTCGTGCTCGAGCCCGGCGACCGACTGCTCTGCTTCGGCAAACTCGAGGAGATGCGGTCGATGATCCCGGACCGCCGGCGTCGTCGGACGAAGCTGCGGAAGCTGCCGAAGGACTCCCTGCCCGACAGCTGATCGCGCTCCTCTCACATGTTCGTCCGCATGGCGCTGTCTTCCGGTGCAGTGCACCCGTGCGCCTCCGACGTCACGTAGCGTCCCGCCCAAGAAGAGAGTTCGTCTCGCGTTCCGCAGTCCGCGGGCCGTCCGGGCCCCGTGATCCCGGGGTCGGACAACGCCAGCGGACGGTGGGCGCCGTGAACAGGGAGCACGCCATGACGACGTACGAATCGAACCACGACGTGGCGCCGATCCACGTCACCACCTACCGCTCGGCCCGCAAGGCCGCCCGACGCGGATGGGCGGTCCCAACGGACATTCCCGTCCCGTCGCTGGACGACCTCTGGTGCTCCGGCGCCACGGAGCGCGCGCGGCGACGATGACGGGCGGCGCGCGTCCCGGACGTCATCCGTGACGGCCGGGAGGCTCCACCCACCCCGTCAGGGAACCACCGGCCCCGAGTCGGCCGGCCCCGAATCGGCCGGCCCCGGAACGACGAGCGTCGCGGCCGACGGCTCGCGGATCGCCGCGAGCACCACGTCGAGCGCCCGGTCGAGCTCCGGCAGCGTCACCGCGCCGTACCCGAGGACCACGCCCGGCCCGGAGCGTCCCCGCTCGACCTCGTAGTCCGCCAGGTCCGCCACGAGGACCCCGGCCGCCGCGACCCGGGCCACCACCTCGGCACCGGTCGGAACGGCCGCGCCGATCTCCGGAACAGCCGCGCCGGCCTGCAGCATCGCCGCGCCAGCGTCGGGAACGCCCGTGTCGGTCGCCGGACCCGGCCACGTCAGGACCGCGTGCAGCCCGCCGGTGAGGGCGCGAGCCTCCAGGCCGGCGACCCCGCTGTCCGACAGCCGGCGCGCGATCTGCTCACGCCGGTGCGTGTAGTCCCGCCGGACCCGGCCGAGGTGTCGCCGGAACGCTCCGGTGCGGAGCAGGTGCGCCACCGCGACCTGCACGGGCTCCGCCACGACGGCCCCGCGGGCGGTCCTCGCGGCGACGACCGCGGCGTGCAACGGTCCGGCCTCCCGGGGCAGCACGAGGTACGCGCAGCGCAGCCGCGGGTCGAGGGTCTTCGAGAACCCGCCGAGGTGCACGACCACCCCGTCGGTGTCGAGTGCCGCCAGCGCGGGAACGGGTGTGCCGCGGTGGCGGAACTCGGAGTCGTAGTCGTCCTCGACGACGACCATCCCGACGGACGCGGCACGGGCCAGGAGTGCCCGGCGCTGCCCGACCGGCATCACGGACCCGAGCGGGTACTGGTGCGTCGGCGAGACGACGACCGCGTCGGCCGAGGTCCCGGCGAGGACCGCCAGGTCGATGCCGTCCGGCCCGACCGGCACGGCGACCAGTTCCGCGCCCGCGCTCGTCAGCGCCCGGTGGCCCGAGCGGTAGCCGGGGTCCTCGACCGCGATGCGTGGCGGACGTCCGAGCCCGGCCCGGAGTGCCTCGACGAGCAGTGACAGCGCCTCCGAGGTCCCCGCGGCGACCACGACGTCGGACACCGCGGGTGTGAAGCCACGCGCCAGCCCGAGCTGCACCACGATCTGCTCCCGCAGCCCCGGGAGGCCCAGCGGGTCCGACAGCCCGTTCCGGAGCGGTGCGTCGGCGGCCGCTCGCCACGCCGCCCGCCAGTCGCGAGGACTGATCGCGCTGACGGCGGGGATACCCGGCCGGCAGTCGAGCACCGGCCGGCCGTCGGGCACCGGCACCGGTGCCGACGTCGGGGTCGGTCCGAGCCGGGAGGCGCGTCCCACCCCCGCCTCGCTGCC